>CAZTWZ010000051.1:0-5269 GCA_964617835.1 uncultured Candidatus Saccharibacteria bacterium
TTTACAAACTATACTTGGGACATGGACACTTCAGCAGAATATACTTATGACCCCACTGAGATTACTTTTGATTCTGGCATAGTTGAGCCAGCTGGGGCATATAGCGTTGTTAATGCATTTCCACAATCTATGCATTGTTTTGATGTTAGCACGTGTTATGGAGTTGGACAAAATGGAGAAATCATAAAAACAACAGATGGCGGTTCAAACTGGGAATTTCAAACTTCGGGTACAAGTGTTGGACTGAATAGTGTTTATTGCACTGATATAAATACATGTTATGCAGTTGGAAATAATGGGAAAATACTAAAAACAATAAATGGCGGTACAAACTGGTCTAGCCAAGCATCAGGTACAACCAGTTATTTTAATAGTATTTACTGTACAGATGCTAGTACTTGTTATGCGGTTGGTGATAATGGGGGGGGAGGCAACAGCGCAATAGTAAAAACCACAGACGGCGGTGTGAATTGGGTTAGCCAGAACTCCGGAACAACTGTTTGGCTCACTGGCGATTATTGCATAGATGCAAATACATGTTATATTGTAGGTGGCTTTGGAAAGATATTGAAAACTACAAATGGAGGCACAGATTGGTTCAGTCAAGTATCAGGCACGACAGAATTGTTGAGCGGGGTTAACTGTCCAAGCAATCTTGTTTGCTATGCAGTTGGAGATAGTGGAACTATTCAAAAGACTACTGATGCCGGGGCTACATCTTGGTTTAGCCAAAATAATGGTACGAACCCAGACGATAGTTTAATGGATATATTTTGTTATGATACAAATAATTGTACTACTGTTGGGTTATGGGGTGGCGGAGATATCCTTAAAACCACAAATGGCGGTACAAGCTGGTCAGGATTTGCAACTGGTTATCAACTATGGTCCTTAGACTGTCCCGAAACAAACAAATGTTATACAGGCGGTAATCAATATATCATTAAGACTCTAGATGGTTCAAACTGGATGGATATGCATTATGATCCGACACCTACTGTTATTCCTGCCACAAGCCAAGATTATAGCACTATTACCGGTTTCAAGGAAAACCTAGACGGTTCATCCATAGGTACTGTGTATTATCAACTATCAAACAATGATGGGTCTACATGGTATTGGTATGATGGTTCGGCATGGTCAGTTGCACCCGACATAACTCATCGCAACACTGCGTCAGTGATAAATCAAAATATACCTTCTTTTACAGGAAACTATAATGGAGGAACGGGAAAGTTTAAGTGGAGGGCTATATTTTATGGCAGTTCAACAGCTGATTTCCAAAAACTTGATAGTATACAAATATCTATCTTAGGCACTTCTCCCAATGCGCCGCGATCATTAGAAATAGCAGATATATCAAATAGGGAAAAAGAAGTTTGGGCTGTTGCTCTCACTTGGGATGAGCCACTCCCCGGAGGCGGTGATGTAGATTTTTATAAGATAGAACGTTCTGATAATGGGGGACCATGGACTGAAGCTGGTACCACAAATGACGGAACTAAAAAAGCTTATGCAGAAATTGTACCGAACTCGAGTGTTACGTATTCGTATAGGGTGAGAGCTGTAGCTCATGATAAAATAGGCGGTCTTTATGATGATGAATCTGATCCTTCAAATATAGTTTCTATGATGCCAACTGGAAAATATACGACAATGCCTTCCCTTATAGGTGCACCATCTATTTCAGTTACGGCAACATCTGCGACTATTTCATGGTCTACAGATAGGGTATCATCTTCGGCTGTTGACTATGGTTTAAATAACAGTTATGGCACTTTTGTTGGTGGATCTGGAGATAGTGTTACCGCACATTCCGTAACTATTAGGGGATTAAGTCCGGGAACTATTTATCACTATAGATTGCAATCACTTGACCCAGAAAGAACATATGGAAGCAATGTATTTTATCCCCCTGACTACACATTTACGACAACATTATCGTCAGTTATATCAGGTCTCAAAATTTCTGACATACGCTCTGATAGTGCACTTCTATCATTCCAAACTAATTCTAATATATCTTCAACGGTTCATTATGGCAAAACGATCGGTTATGGTTCAACCGTTGATGTTGGAGGAGGAACAAATCATGCAATAAGACTTATTAGTCTTGATGACTCAAGTCAGTATCACCTTAGAGTTATTGGAATTGATTCTGATGGAAATCTTGTTGAGTCAGATGATTATTCATTTGAAACACTGGCGTTTCCCAGGCTCTCAAATATTAAGTTTGAATCAATTAAAGACAAGCCTACCTCTACCTTGAAAATTATTTGGGATACAAATGTTCCAGCTTCTTCAGTGGTAGAGTACACTGACCCGGAAGGTAAAACACAGGAAGTATCCGAGTATAAGCTAGTCAAAGAGCATAAAATAATAATATCGGGATTAAAGGATAAAAAAGAGTATACTATTACAGTGAAAGGCAGAGATGCATACGGTAATGAAGCTGCTTCGGGCGGGCAGAAAATAACAACCGATATTGATACTAGGCCGCCTGAAATATCAGAAATTACGACCGAAACGTCCATCAACGGTTATGGAGTAAGCGCTAGGGCGCAGCTGATAGTCTCCTGGTCTACTGATGAGCGGGCTACATCACAAGTTGAATATTCAAAAGGCGGTTCTGGTAAAATATTGGACAAAGTGACTCAAGAAGATTCTTTTCTTACCACTTCTCATGCAGTAGTAATCTCCGGTCTTGAGCCGTCCAGCTCTTATTATTTCAGAATAATTACTAAAGATGGCTCTAAGAATGAAACAAAATCAGAAGTAAAATCGGCATTGACCAATAAATCCCGCTCATCAGTCTTTGATATTATGATTAAATCCTTTGACTCAGCTTTGGGCTGGCTTTTTGGATCAAGAGGATTTAAATAGTCCAGAGAAAGTAATAGTATTCTATATTTAAACGGGAGCATCCTTGGGTTAGGCAAAAAAAATGACAAAAGAAAATCCAATATTGGAAATTAGAAATATAAAAAAGAGCTTTCTTGCCGGCAAAAAGAAAGTTGATGCTTTAAAGGGGGTAGATCTCAAAGTAAATGAGGGGGAATTTGTAGTCATAATAGGTCCTTCGGGATGCGGCAAGACCACTTTTTTAAATACTATTTTAGGCCTTGAAAAACCTGACGAAGGTCAGATCTTAGTGCGCGGTAAAGATATCTATTCTATGGATGAAGATGAGAGAGCTTTTTTTCGTCAAGAGACTTTTGGCATAGTTTATCAGCAATCAAACTGGGTTAAATCCTTAAATGTTATAGAAAATGTTGCTTTTCCTCTTAGTATAGTCGGAGTTTCTTACAGAAAAGCTATGCATAAAGCAAGGGGTATTCTCTATCTTTTTAAATTTGAAAAGCAGGAAAAATATAGTCCAATGGAACTTTCCGGAGGAGAACAGCAAAAGCTTGCTGTTTGCCGTGCTCTGGTTTCTGATCCGTCCATCATTTTAGCTGATGAGCCAACCGGAAATCTTGACTCAGTTACTGCAGAAGACCTTATGTATGATCTCAAGGTTTTAAATGTTGAATCGAAGAAAACTATGATTATGGTGACTCACAATCCAGAGTACGAAAGATATGCCACCAAATTTGTCTATATGGAAGATGGTGTCATAAAAAATGTTAAACAAAAAGAAAAAATATCTTCTAATAAGCAAAACATAACAAAAAAGAATATTAATATTTCAAGAAGATCTTTATGGAATAAGCTGCTTTTCCTTATGGGGCTTGCCCTTAAAAACTTCAAAAAATATAAAACAAGGACTCTTTTGACTTCAGGTGGTGTAGCGCTGAGTATTGGCTTTATCACTTTTTTAGTTGCTCTTAGTTACGGCTTTCAAAAACTTTCCACCGAAGGCATTGAGAAAATGGAAGTGTTTCGGATGCTTGATGTTGAGACCGGAAAGTCAAACATTACCAGTATAGATGAAGGCGCTATAAATAAGATGTCAGATATTTTTGGAGTTGAAAAAGTTTATCCCATGATTAGTGTTGCCGGTGATTTTGATTTTCACGGGAAGGAGATTAATGGAGTAGTGTATGGCAGGGACGAGGAAACTTTAAAAATAGAAAGGCCAAAGATTATTGCGGGCAAGTCATTTTCCTCTGATACAGCCGGAGAGGTTCTTGTTAACTCTATGGCAGCAAAAAAACTAGGCATAGATAATTACCGATCAATCATTGGTCAGGATATGGAAATCAAAACTATTATTCGCCCCGAACTTTTAAGAGAGAGAGAAGATCTTTAAGTCAGATACTGGCCAATATAGGGTAGTAGGACTGGTAGATGAAGGCAATGAGCCATATGTTTATATGCCCCTGGGGAGTTTGAGGAAAATGGGTATCGTTAACTATAGCGAAGCAAAAGTAAAAACAACTACCAAGGATAATATAAATAGAATCAAATCATTGATAGAACATATGGGGTTTAAGGTCAGTTCTATCAATGATACTGTAGATCAGGCAAATCAATTTTTCAGTGTATTTAGAGTGATTTTTATTGTTTTTGGTGTCATTGCGGTTACAGTTTCCTTTATTGGTATGTTTAATACGCTTACTATTTCCTTAATTGAAAAAACCAGGGAAATCGGCATTATGAAATCTATGGGAGCAACAAAAAAAGATGTTGGAAGAATATTTATGCTGGAAGCTCTTTTTGTCGGTATTATGGGCAGTGTAGCGGGTGTAGCTATAAGCTATTTATTGGGAGCATTTTTTAATGCCAGTATTTATGCTCTTGCCAAATCAACCGGTAATAATCCTGTGGAAATATTTATTTTTCCGCCAAAATTATTGATATTTGCAATGGTCCTTTCTCTGTTAATTAGTTTTTTGACGAGTATTTATCCTTCAAGAAGGGCTTCAAAAATAAGCGCCCTGGATGCCTTAAGATATGAATAATAATGCAAAAATCAGATCTTAAAATTCAAAATAAAGTTTATAAAATTGTTTCTAAAATTCCAAAAGGCAAGGTTATGACCTATGGCCAGATAGGTAAAACGGCTGGTATTAATCCAAGATTGGCAGGGCGAATACTTCACGAGAATCCTGATCCTGGAAATATTTTTTGCCACAGAGTTGTTACGGAAAAAAGCAAGGTAGCGGAAAACTACGCTTTTGGCGGAGGAGAAGTTCAGACCCGGAAACTAAAGCGAGAGGGAGTTGAATTTATCGGTCGCGGTGTAAATATTAAAAAATCTCTTTGCAAAAGAAAGTATTGACTTAAGTGTTAAAAATCGCTATAATACGGGAGAACTGTAGAGAAG
>CAZTWZ010000052.1:0-5238 GCA_964617835.1 uncultured Candidatus Saccharibacteria bacterium
ACAAGGACAGTCCTTGTACAAAGACTGTCCTTGTGCAACAAGTATATCTTCTAGCTCTTTTTTCACTTGGTCTAAGGATTTGAAGAGAATTGTGTGCATTCCAAGCTTCTTTGCTGTGCTAACAAACTCTTCATTATCATCTATAAAGACTGTTTCCTCCGGCTTTCTACCTAGCTTTTTCAAAACATAAAGATAAATATCTTCATTTGGCTTTCTCATCTTAAGTTTGCCGGAAACAAAAATATTATCACCAAATATTTTTTCAAGTTTCCATTTTTTATTAGCTTTATCAAAAGCATCGCTAAAGTTGGTAAGAAGCGCTATTTCAAACTTTTTACCCAGATTTTTCGCAAATTCTTGTACATCTTTTTTCGGATAATAGCTAGAAAAGTAAAGCCTCCTAAAGCCTTCTAGGTCTGCTTGAGAACCAGTTTTAGATATTAAACTCTTTAGAAACTCCTCATTTGTAATCTTTCCTTCATCCACATCACTTTCCAGTTCCTCCCAAGCATGCTTGAATTTAGCATAATCAACACCTAAAAACCTCGCAAACTTTTCAGTCGCTCCATCTGTGGTGCTGGATGTTATGACCCCATGATTATCAAAAATAATCGTCTTAATCTTCATAATAACACTGACTCCCACTGATAATTTCACTAATTTCCACTGAAATCCTTTCTATCGTTAGTATAAATAATTCTTTTCATATATAGTTTATCACCGCCAAAATTAATAATAAACCCCAGTTCATACTCACTATTTTTTAAATAATCAAATAATTGATTTTCTTGATTTTTAGGTAAAAACTTTAGAGCTTTCAATTCTAAAATAATCTCATCATTTACTACAAAATCAGGTTTATAAATTCCCAGAGATTTACCAGAGTTTTTTGATTTTATTACAATAGACTTTTCTTTTTCAAACTTTATCTTAACCTCTTCAAGCTTTTCCTTGAATAGATTCTGGTAGACAGACTCCTTTTGACCAGACCCCAGCTCTTTTCTTATTTTCATCGCAATCCCGCGAATTTTGTAGCTTAGTTCTGGATAAAGCAAATCAACCTTTTTTGCCTCAGTGATTTTCAGTGTATTATTTGTGATTTTTCCGTGTTGATCGATTACAATCACAAATTCTCCTTTTTCCTTAACTGTATCTAATATCTCGCCGGGCTTTCCTCTATAGACTTCTTCAAATTTCTTAGTTATTTCCCGAACTACACAAATTTTTCTTTCTGGAATAATCTCTCCTAATTCCCTGAGTAATTTTTTTATACGATGGACTGATTCATAAAGCACAACTGTTCTTTCCTCGTTCGTAATTCCTTTTAGCTTCATCTGCCTACCTTTTTTATGAGGTAGGAATCCGATAAATACAAATCCTGATGTATCAAATCCACTCACCGATAGCGCAGAAACAAAGGCAGATGGTCCCGGCACAGAGATAATATCAATATTACTGGCTATTGCTCTTTTTATCAACTTGCTTCCGGGATCGGATATCCCCGGTGTTCCTGCGTCAGTAACAATCGCGACCTCTCTGCCTTCCTGCAAAAAATCTATAATCCGTTCTGTTTTTGCAATAGAGGAATGCTGATGATAGCTTACAAGTTTTTTATCAATTTTGTACTTATTAAGCAATATCTTCGTGTGTCTTGTATCTTCACAAGCGATAATATCAACGTTTTTTAGCGTTTCAATCGCCCTAAACGTAATATCCTCTAAGTTGCCAATCGGTGTTGAAACTATATATAACATTACCTAACCTCAAACCCTTTAAACTCATCCTTATAATCCTCTTCTTGAACCTGGACATTATTAACCTCAGCCATTGGTGGTCCCACCCTTAACCATTTTATGAATTCCTGAATGGTCAAATCCTCTCCTTCGACTATTATTAACACGCTCTCATCAGGCTCATTCTGAGCCCAACCAGTCAGTTCGAGTTTTTCTGCTTCCTGCTTCGCACTGAAACGATAAAAAACGCCCTGTACATCACCAATCACTCTTATCTAGACCCGCTTCACTTTCTGCTCCCTTCAAGTTTAAATACTTTGTAAAAACAAGGTAAATCCTTCGCCAATCATCAAGCGAAAGCCTTTCTGCCCGAAGCATCGGCTCTACACCAGCTCCCTTTAAAAGTTTTTCGGCTATTTCTTTATCAATTCCAAGCCCTCCGGACATGGAGTTACTAAGCATCTTTCTTTTTTCTCCAAAACCTGCTTTTACCAGCCGGAAAAACATCCCCGTATCAATATCTTCAAAAAGGGGTTCTTTAAAAACCTTAATTTTTAGAATAGCAGAATAAACCTTTGGTGAAGGGAAAAATGCCATAGGAGAAACGAGTTCCTGTATTTCGGGTTGTCCGTAGAACTGTACCGCAATCGCCAAGATACTCATCCTGCCCGGCTTGGCGCAAATCCTTTCTGCTACCTCTCTCTGGATTAAAACAGTAATAGTTTCCGGCTTATTTTTTTCCTCCAAAAATTTCTTAATAACACGAGAGGTTATATAGTATGGAAGATTAGCCACTACTTTGTATCTGCCAATACCCTTTGGATTAAAATCCTTTATATCACCCCTGACAATATTTATATTCCGATATTTTATACAAGTAGTATTTAGTATCTCAGCAATTTTGGGATCAATCTCAACTGCATGCACTTTTTTTACTAACTTCGCTATCTCTTTGGTCATGATACCAAGCCCGGGGCCAACCTCTACTATAATGTCGTTCTTTTTTAGATCTGCAGTTTCAATCATTTTTTCCAGAACATTTTTATCAGTTAAAAAATGCTGACCCAAGTCTTTATTTGGCCAGGCACCATATGTCCTAAGTAGTTTCTTTAGTTCTAAAATATTTGTTAAATCCATAAGTTTCCCCTTTGAATGCTTTCTGATTATAACGAATTTTGTGCGATTTAGCCACAGTAATCAGATTGAAAGAAAGAAGGTCGAATCTTCGGAAGGTTCGACCTTCAGGATCTTTGATGCCTAAACTTACCTTAAAAAACTATCATAACTAAATATAAAATCCCGCACTACACTAATATGTATTAGTGTAGTGGCTATAATTTGCCTTTTCATTAAAACTAAATAATCGGTTAAAGGAGTGCTATGGTGTTGAATCTTACACCTCAACAGTTCGCAAAAATGACAAAAAAACCTGGCTCAATAATCCTCAATTCACTTTACTTCCCTTCCTTCCTAGAGTGGATATTCAGATTACAAGAAAAGCCGACCACTTGGTCGGCTTTTCTCATTTTTATTTGTTGTTTAGCTATTCTGTAATGCTATGTTTTGCTTACGGTTTGCAAGCCCATTCCCTCCAGCCATTTGTGGAAACTTTCCATGCCGTCACATATATTTGAGCTGTAGGGTTGAAGATAGATGCTCCTCTAAATTGCCCGCTAGGATACTTATTTGTAGCACTTATCCACGTTGAGGGCATATATTGCATTAAACCATAAGCACCTCCCACACTAGAAGGATTAAGTCCGCTTTCACACAGCCCTACACGATAAATCTGTAAAGGATCAACTCCCCATTGAGCGCCCGCAGCGACCATTATAGGCCATAGATCTCCATGACTATAGGGCTTGGCGCCTATAACCACAACTCTGTTTTGCGGTGCTTTCAAGAGCTCTTCGGATAAAACAGTTCTGGCAGACTCTACACCATTTCTGTAAACAACCTTTGAAATAACTTTTTTGAGACCATTTGCACCTTCTGACTCTACTCTGCTCTGACCCTGATATAAACCATTGTCTCTTTTGTTTATAGTGCTAAATGGAATATTCACATCCTCTGTAATATTTTTTTCGCTAATCCGAACCAATATTACCTTCATTCCGCTGGTAATCTTAGTATTTGCTGCCGGAGAAAGTTCATCTTTAGGACCAACTGTTATATCTTTTTCTTCTAAAAATTCACCAACAGTATTTTTAAGTGTTCTGACTTCAAAAACATTGCCATCTGCTTCAAGTGTCACAACCGGAGCTCTATTGATAGTTATTTTTTGGCCCAAACCATTTTTATAAAAATCAGAAACAATGAGTTCTGCTGTCACATTATCTTCCGCATGAACCTGAATGTTTAGCTGTTTTAGTATCTTACGGGCATTCCTGTAAGCGCTCTTTGACATTATAACTTTATCGCCATCAACTACCGTTACCGGCATCGCCTTTGTAACTAAAATATCAAGAGAACTGCCATTGAGTATCGTATCGGCTGAAGGGCTTACGATGTCATTTTCTTCAAGTCTGCAAGGAGTACTTTCCAGAGCTTGTGATACCGTGGAAGCATAGGTATCTGTCTTATATATTTGGCTATCACAAGACACACGAACAGAAGTTTTTACACCATTTAGAACACTCCCGTCACTAATCGTGTTTGAGCTAAATGCAATCGCAAAAAGGGGCATAAACGCTATAATAGCGACACCTGAGTTAATCTTTAAATGAGAATTGAAAAAATATTTTTTTACACTGTCTAGTAAAATAGACACCTACCTCTTTAGTAGTAAGAAATCAGAGGATCTTATACGCTCCTCTTTTCACCCAAATACCTGCTTTTTTTAGGTACGCGGACTATTCTAGTGATTTCTTTATCCCATGTCAAGGACTTTTTCCCAATAAAATATGCTTTCATAAAGGCAAAAGATTCAATTTCGTGCGGAAAAATGATGATTTTTGGCCCTAGCATGATTTTTAGAAAGCGACGTTAAAAAGAACGAGGATTTAAAAAGAATTTTGTTTGAACAAAGTGAGTTAATTTTTTTAAACCTGAGTAAGTTGCAAACTGACACTTTCAAAAAATCGTTAGCTAGTGGGTTTTGCTCCACTTTTGACCACACAAAAGTGGAAAAATTAAATTAGAAATTTTATCTAAATAGACTCTGGCTCAAGCCTACCTACCGGCATGCAGGTCCGGAATGATATTTTGGAATCCTTCGGCTTAGCTTCAAGAATGACAATATAATTATTTCACTTTTTCTATTGGAGCATAAATAACAGAAAGGTTTTTTATTCCGACTTTCTCAAAAACCACGCTCATCTCATCACCCTTCACATCCTGAACTATTCCCATTCCAAACTTGTCATGCAGCACTTTTTCACCCGGTGAATATTTAGGTATTACTTTCTCATAATTCCCATGATCCATCTTTGTGCCAAATCTGGTAATATTTTTGGTCTAATGAACTTTTTTTGGTGGTTTTTTCTCCCTAAAAAGAAGATAGAAT
>CAZTWZ010000053.1:0-5210 GCA_964617835.1 uncultured Candidatus Saccharibacteria bacterium
AGAGCCTGTCATCTTGAGCGAATGAAATGAGTGAAAGATCCTTGTAAGCTCTTAGGCCAAGGGATTTCTCCACTCGTTTCATTTGGCTGAAATGATAATGCAGATGGAATGAAAAAAATTATGAACAAAACACTTTATCGTTCTGGAGAAAACAGGATAATAGCCGGAGTTTGTGCTGGAGTGGCCGAATATTTTGACATTGATGCGGCAGTAATCCGGTTTGTCTGGGCTCTCTCTGTTTTTGCGGGAGGAGCGGGAATATGGGCATATCTTATAGCCTGGATTATAATCCCTGAAAATCCTGAGATGAAAAGAAAGGACTTAAAAATGACAAGAAAAGTAAAATTAAAAAAAGAAAAAGAAAAAGTTTCGGAAGGATTAAAAATATATGGCAAGAGCCCTCTTTTTGGACTGGTTCTTATGATTATAGGAGCGGTATTTTTGGCAAATAACTTTTTCCCATCACTTCGGCTGGATAAATACTGGCCGATTATACCAATAGGCATAGGGTTTGCCATAATTTTATCGAGTCATAAAAAGAAATGAAGATAAATCCTTATAGAGCGGTAGCGGGGTTTCTGGTACTTTTTATAAGTTCCCTGCTTTTACTTACAAATAGCGGATTTCTGCCTTGGGATATTTGGTTCTTTGTCTGGCAGTTTTGGCCGATGCTTTTTGTGCTTTTTGGCGCGGCATTTCTTATGAAACGCTGGAATCTTCATTTTTTGTTAGGAGTTTCCATCTTTGCTGTAATCTTTGCGGTATTTAGCGCTGGACTCTGGATAACCTGGGAAAATCAATACTTTAATACCGAGAACTTTGCTGAAATTAATGAAGAAAATATTACAGAAACAAGTATTTCTAATGAATTGCCCAAGAAACTTAAAGAAGCAGATGTAAAAATAGTTTTCGGGGCGGCAGAAATAAAGATTAATGCTATTCCAGACGAAAATAGTGGTTTTCTTTATGAAGGCACTCATAGTTCAAACTTTTTTACTTTAAGCCAGAGGCTAGACACTTTTGGAGACAAAGCCGACCTTACCTTCAAAGCATCACCTTTTATAAAAAGGCCATTTAACTCAAAGAGTATAAATGAACTAAATCTAAACTTTTCTCAGAAAATAAACCACTCGTTTGATATACAGTCAGGCGCTTCTGATATTGATTTGAATCTGAAGAGCTTAAAAGTAAAAAACTTAGATATAGAAGCCGGCGCTTCCAAGATTACTATCAGATTTGGGGATAATGTAAATACCGATGTCCATGTTAGGGCGGGGGCAAGTTCTTTAAAGATTTATCTGCCAAAGGATTTAGGTGTGAAGATTAAAACAAAGTCAGCTCTAGTTTCTCAAAATTTCGAAGACTTTGGTTTAGTTAAAAATGGCAGGACTTGGGAAAGTGAAAGTTGTGAAGATGCAAAAAATAAAGTAAACATTGAGCTCGAATCAGGGGTATCAAAGGTGGAGTTAGTTGAATGAGCATATCTTTGATATAATATTTATATATGAGAAAAGATAAAAAACGTAAAAAGCAAACTCTATCTGAGCTATCTAAGGCTGACTTGCATATCCATGCTTTAAATGATGGTAAGGCAACTCCCGAAGAGATTGTTGATTGGGTCCATGCAAAAACAAATTTATCAGTTATCGCAGTTACAGATCATGATGAAGTGACATCTGCATATGAAGCTAGAGATATTGCCGAGCAGAAAGGTTATAAGTTCGATGTTGTCATTGGTGAAGAAGTTACGGCAAAAGAAGGTCATGTTCTTGCCCTTTTCATTAAAGATAGGATAAAGCCAGGTATGAGTGCAAGGGAAACTATTGCCGAAATACATCACCAAGGAGGGCTTGCAGTAGCTGTGCATCCACTATTTCAAACGCGGCTTAGAAATCCCAAGCATGACTCTATGGATGGCGTGGGAGTTATTACTCTTATTAAAGAAGACTTTGATGCCGTTGAAATAGTTAATGCTACACCTACTTTTGGTGATGTTAATCTGAAAGCGAAATATGTCAACAGGGCGCTTCTAAAAAAATCAGAGATTGGTTCATCGGATGCTCATATCAAAGAAGCAATAGGAGTGGGTTATACACTCTTTGAAGGTAAAAGCGCTAAAGATTTGTGCCGGGCGGTAGAAAAAGGTCAAACTCAAGTACATCTCAGAAAATGGCATGTCAGGGGTATTTTTAAATACCTTCTTTATTATATACCGACAGCTCTTAGAAATATGTTTTGGGGACTTCGTCATGGTTTCTCCGTAAAAGAGCCGGACGTTATAAAAGTGCCAAGGAGTTTTAAATAATGGATAATGCAAAAGCTTTATTTATTTTGCCTCATTATGATTTTGATGATGATGAATATTTTCAGGCTAAAGAGATACTAGAATCAAGTGGTATAGTTACTGAAGTTTGCTCTACTCATTTGGCAGAAGCTCAAGGAAGATTTAAAAAGCTAGTTAAGCCGGAGTTTTTGGTCGCGGAGGTAGAAGCAGATGACTTTGATGCATTTATATTTATCGGCGGAAACGGCGCCAAAGAATTCTATGATAATGCTGATGTCCAAAGTCTGGTAAAAAATATCTTGATTGAGCATAAGACGGCTGCTTTCATCGGTGAAGCTGTTCCTGTTCTTTATTATGCAAACGTGATAAAAGGACGCAGAGTTACGACTCTTGAAAATCTGAAGGAAGAAGTTGAGTCTGGCGGAGCATACTATACGGGCAAAAACCTGGAGCAGGACGGAGATATAATAACAGGTTTTGATAATCGTTCTGTGAAAGATGTAGCCGATGCAGTAATTCGTGCTCTTGAATGGCAAAAACAGCACAAGGAGTCAGGTGAAAATATTCGCAGGTAAAGTAGATTTTGGATTCTCTAATCTAGATGATGGAAATCTTGATTTCCGTTTTGACGATAAGAAAGCAGTGAATAAACGAAGAACAAGGTTTTTTAACCGTGAAGATATTGACCCTAAGTCTTCTGTTGTCATGATCGCAGAACATAAGAACAGGATTTTAGAAGTTTCAGAGAAAGATAAGGGAAAAGGTGTCATATCTGTAAAGAATCAGTATGTTTGCGATGGTCTTATCACGAAAGATAAAGGTCTTGGCTTGATTCTTTCTGTTGCTGACTGTATCGCTCTGGTTCTTTATGATAAGCAAAACAAAACCCTTGCAATGATACATGTTGGCAGTAAAAATCTAGCTATGGGTACAGTCAGAGAAGCTACTCGGAAAATGAAAAATATAGCAGGCACAGATGATGCTGATATTCATGCGGCGACAGGGCCATTTATAAAAAAGTGCTGTTATGGTTTTGATAAAATTCCGGAACATTTAAAAATATTGGAGAATTATTTTATTAAAGAAAATGAAAGTCTTTATTCTTTAGACACAGAGTCTGCGCTGCGAAACCAGCTAAAGGCACAAGGAATCAAGGACGAAAACATCCATATTAGCAAGCTCTGCTCAAAGCATGATGGTTTTCCTTCGCACAGAAGGTCTCAAGAAGACGGCTTGCCGGAATCTCGAATGTTGGTCTATGCAAGGATGGTTTAGATTTGGTAAAATAGAGCTTCAAGGGTAATTAATAATATGGTAGCCCCGATGCTTCAATCGGGATCATCCATGGGACGAGAGATGTGATGCTGGAACTGCCGGAAGTAGAAACAATTCAAGTGACCCTTTCTATCATTCCTGCACTCACCTGTCATTCCTGCACCCTTCCTGTCATTCCGTGCTTGACACGGAATCTATGTCAAAAGAGATGGATTCTGAATCAAGTTCAGAATGACAAATTAGAGTAAAGATAATACATAAGGTTTTTTATATGCCGGAACTGCCGGAGGTAGAAACAATTAAAAATGACTTAGAAAAAAAGATTATCGGTAAAAAGATAATCTCTGTTTTTCCTTTGTGGGAAGAAATAGTGAAGGACATGCCATTTGATGCCTTTGTAAAGCAAGTTGAGGGTAAAGAAATTACAGCAGTTGAGAGACGAGCAAAAAACTTGATTATCAAGCTTTCAGGCGGTCTAAATCTCTTGATTCATCTCAAGATGACTGGACATATCATCATCACAAGTGACAAAGACAAAGTTTCAGATAATGGCAAATGGGAGAAGTCAGGTAATAAACTGCTTTTAACTGATAGGATGAATCAGTTTATCAGAATCATTTTTTATTTATCGGACGGGAAGATGATGGCGATGAGTGATCTTCGAAAATTTGCATACATTAAGCTGGTTGATGATAAAGAACTGACAGATTTTTTAAGCCAATATGGTCCAGAGCCGTTTAGCAGGGAGTTCACGCCGGAAAAGCTGGCAGAAATATTTGGCGCTAAGAAGGTAGCCATTAAAAAAGTTCTAATGGATCAAAAAATGATTGCCGGTATTGGTAACATATATGCCGATGAGATACTTTGGGCGTCACGGGTACATCCCTTAACTCCGGCAAATAAGCTTTCAGCAAAAGATATAGAGGAGATCCACAAAAATACGAGAAAGATTTTAAAAGAGTCGCTTGTTAGGCGAGGAACATCCACATCTGACTTTCGCGATACAGCAGGGAAAGCGGGGACATTCGGAGATGTCAGGAATGTATATCGCATGACAGATCTTCCTTGTTCAAGGTGCGGGAGTCCAATACGGAGAATGGTGGTTGGCGGGCGCGGTACTCACTTTTGTTCTGCTTGCCAGAAGGAGGTAAAATGATTTACTTTGTTTATGGCAAAGATACATATCGCATAAAGAAAACTATCGATGCGATGCGTAAAAAATATGAAGATTCATCTAGTATGAATATATCTATCTTTGAGGATAACTATGATTTAGAAAAAATATGCGCCGATATCATAGCTTCTCCATTTCTGGCAAAGAAGAGATTGGTGATTATAAAAAACATCCTTTCTTCAAAAGATATAGATGGCAAAAAACTGGCTGAAGTTTTGGATAACAAACCGGACTCAACTATCGTTCTCTTTACAGAAGAGGGTGAACCGGACAAACGAAAAGCGCTTTACAAGAGACTTATCAGGGCAAAATCACGAGAGTTAAATGCGCTTCAGGGCAGTGAGCTTATAAAGTGGATCAGAGCAGAGACTGACAGACAAGGCGGGCAGATTGAGAACAGAGAAGCAAATATGCTTTCAGGGTACTATGGCGGAGATCTGTGGCAGTTGAAAAACGAGATTCAAAAACTGATTAACT
>CAZTWZ010000054.1:0-5074 GCA_964617835.1 uncultured Candidatus Saccharibacteria bacterium
ACAAAACAGAAAAATTTTCTTTTCCTTTTAAAAGAAAAAAGGGCGCGCGAAAAAAATAAAAAATGTAGAGAAAATTTTTCTGTTTTGGTTCCGCCGAAGCCCCGCATCGCAAGCGTGCGGGATAAACTCCGCGGAGGCGGGCGGAAACGCACCGATTTATTCTGGATTTTGTTCAAAAAATGTTCGAACTTCATTCAGAAAACACCGCCAAATTGTACTTTTTGTGAAATCGTAAGAAGTTTCCTCGGGGAATTTTTGCCCGCCCGAGTGATTGGATTTCAAATTTTAAAATTCGTAATTCGGATTTTGTTCAAAAAAAGTTCGAACATTGTTCAGAAAACACCGCTAAAAACATTGTTAACAAAAGAAAAATCGCTTATACTTAAAATATCAAATTCAATAACTATTCGGAGGGCAGGGTATAAGTTTACAGCTAGAAAACTATATTAAAAAATGCCGTGAAGAAGGTATGTCAGATGAATCAATTCGATCAAATCTGAGGCATTCCGGATGGACAGAAGTGCAGGTGACAGAAGGGTTTACATCAGTTGATAAATCTGCAGAATCTATGAACACAGATTCCGGTGTATATAATACCACCGAAGATTATTCATCTGGAGCGGCAGTTGGATTAAGCGGTTCAAGCGTGGAAGAGAAAAAACCTTTTAGCAAGAAAAAGATGCTTAAAATTACTGCTGTGACTATATTAATACTCGCATTAATAGCAGGCGGTATAGGCGGCTACTACTTAATCAACCCCACTCTTACAAAATATTTAGCACTAAAAGATCTGGGGAAAATTGAATCAGCCAAGGTTCAAGGCAGGATAGTAATGAAAGAGGCAAATAGCAGTATAGATAATGAGACTGCTTCTGATTTTGCCTTGAAGTTTTTACTTGATGGATATTTGGACATTAAAGAAGCAAAAAGTGATCTTACAGCAAAAATGGAAGTACCGGTTGGATATGTAAGTCCAGAAATCAAGGCGCGAACAATACAAAATAAAGTATATTTTAATTTAAGTAACTTTCCTATTCCGGAAACAGAAGGTCAGCCCAAGCTTCAAGATACTTGGTATTACTATGAAGATGAAAAAGATGATAAAGAAGAAAAACAGTCAAATAGCAATAAACAAAGTTGGAATATAGACTTAGAAAAATATTTTGGCGACGGTAAAATATTCAAAGATTTTAGGAAAATTACAGATGAGAGCAGTGAGGGCGTAGATTGCAATCAATATGTATATGAAGTGGATATCGCCAGAATGGCCGATATTATAATTCAAATAATGAATGAAAATGGTTCAATTATGACAGAAAGTGAAAAAATGGACTTTAAGAACGAAGTTGCTAAGCTAAAAAGTATTAACGGAAGTATGCTGATTGGGAAAGAAGACAAAATGATACATAGGGTAGATATAAGCATATCCGCAGAAGATTATGTGATAGATGTAACATTAAAAATATCTGAGATAAACAAAAAACATACATTTAAGGAACCCGAAGGAGCGGTGTCGATATTAGATGCACTTGGTTTAAAAGAGCAGCTTTTACCTATATTGCCCATAAATTCTGATAATTCTGCGAGGTCTCCAATCTAATGTTCTACAGGATCTATTTCAAGGGCTTTTTGTTTATGCTCATCTGATTTTGCTTGATCTCCCATCTCTTCATATATTTTTGAAGCAAGGATGTGAGCATCGCGATAGTTATCCTTTTCCTTTATTAAAGCCAAAATGTCTTCTTCGGCCATATTCAAATAACCATTTGAATAATAGAGATTAACTGCTTCCAGCTTTAAATAAAGCGGATTTTGAGATGTCTTATGCTCAACAAAGTACTCATCAATACCGTATAAAGTACAATTTTTTGTTTTCTTGAAAGCGTTATTTGCTTTTTCAAAATTATTTAAGTTAATAAAAGCATAGTAACAATGAGCAGAAACAGGGTCTATATTTGCAAGTTTATTTAGATAGTTTTCAGCCACTCCCCTATCGCCACTTTTAAGCTCAACGAGAATCAGGCCTTTTAGCGAATCTGAATTTAAACTTTTATCTTTTACCTTTGCAAAAGCTTTCTCTGCCTCATTAGTTTTATTTTCAGATAAATATAGATTTCCCAGTTTATTTAAAATATCGGGGTCTCCCCTACCCGCCATGATTTCTTCTGCAAGGTCGTTTCTTCCGATAGAGATATAGAGATCAGTAAGGGTTAGAATATTTTCAGTTTTTGGCCAAAGTTGAATTGATTTTTTAAGGGCAACTATTTGTTCTTGTGTATCTAGGGTTTCACGTGAAACTTGTGCATAATAATCAGCCTGCTTATTTGCCCAAAACAAGTATTCTATAAAAATAAGCATCACGCCGACGATAACAGTAATAATTATAATTTTCTTTTTCATAATTAAATCTTAACATTTATAATGAATTGTGTCATTCTGGCTTGTCCAGAATCCAAATAGTAAAAAAGTTAGATTCTGGACAAGCCAGAATGACAAGATGGATATAATGTGTAAATGAGTATATTTGTTTAAGGTCAGTAATTAGCAAAGGTAGTGAATAAGCTGTGTAAAACTGTGCTTAAGTGAATAAGAGATTTTTTCAAAGATTCATTTTGAGCACGAATATAGCTCAAATGAGACCATATTTACTTTTCCACAATTTAAGTTAAAATTCTATTTTTTCAGGCCAGTCTGAGACGATTAATGCTTCTTTTTCATTTAAATTCTCCCAAATTGCTTCGGTAACAAAGGGTATTATAGGATGAAGTAGTTTTAATGAATTTTTAAGTACAGTATCAAGTGTATATTGTGCTGCAAGCTTAGTTTTGTCATTTTCACGAATACGAATCTTGGTATCTTCTATACACTTATCACAGAATTCATGCCAAAAAAAGTCATAAATGTCTTCTATAGTGTGCTGAAAGTTATACTTTTCTAGATTTTTGTTTGTGTTCTCAATAAGTTTATTTAGCTTCTTAATAATTTCTTTATCATTTTTAGTTAAATCTGACTTAATTGTTTCACGTGAAACGCCCTTATAATCTTCTAAGTTCATAAGTACAAATCTAGTTGCATTCCAAATCTTGTTTGCAAATCTCTTTCCGTTTAGAATAGCGTCTTCAGAGAACTTTATATCTTGTCCTTGCCCTATTTGCCATAAAAGTCCAAATCTGGTAGCATCTGTGCCGTATTTGTCTATTAATTCCAGAGGATCAACACCTGTTCCAAGCGATTTAGACATTCTTCTGCCTTCGTGATTAAAAACAGTAGGATGAATGTAAACATCCTTAAATGGTATCTCTCCTATAAATTCCATACTAGAAAATATCATCCTTGCTACCCATAAATAGATTATATCTCGAGCAGTTGAAAGGAATGTTGTAGGGTAAAAATATTCTAAGTCCTTTGTTTTCTCAGGCCAGCCAAATACCGCGAAGGGCCAAAGTGCGCTTGAAAACCACGTATCAAGCACATCTTCATCTCTTTTTAACTTAGAGCTCTTACATTTTGGACACTCTCTATTATATTTTTTACCATCAGCGTCTTTTAAAGCCCATTTTTCTGAAACTATAATTTCTCCGCATTCACA
This sequence comes from uncultured Candidatus Saccharibacteria bacterium, assembly GCA_964617835.1. Classification (GTDB taxonomy): domain Bacteria; phylum Patescibacteriota; class CPR2; order UBA1875; family JAJYID01; genus CAZTWZ01. The sequence continues at coordinate 3,590 of CAZTWZ010000054.1, forward strand.
GTACCAAGCCGGTATTTGATGTCCCCACCAAATTTGTCTAGATATACACCAATCATTGATATTTTCCATCCAATCAAGATAAACTTTTTCCCATTTTTTGGGATGAAACTTCACTTTTCCTTCCTTCACAACTTTAATTGCCGGCTTTTTCAGTTTATCCATCTTTACATACCATTGCATGGTTAAAAGTGGTTCAACCACAGAATGACAGCGATAACAGTGACCAACGTTATGAACGTATTTTTTGGCTTCTACAAGCCATTTTCCTTCTTTAAGTATTTCTATTAATTCTTCTCGAGCCTCAAACCTATCTAGTCCAGTAAACTCTTTACCAGCTTTGGGTGTCATTTTGCCATCAAGGTCAATTACACTTATTTTCTTAAGGTTATGCCGTTTTCCTATTTCAAAATCGTTCGGATCATGTGCCGGAGTGACTTTAACGGCGCCTGTTCCAAACTCCATATCAACCATATCATCAGCTATAATAGGAATTTCTCTATTAGCTATGGGTATTGTAACCTTTCTGCCAATATGTTGTTTATAACGATTATCCTTAGGGTTAACCGCTATAGCCGTATCTCCAAGCATAGTTTCGGGGCGGGTTGTAGCTATTTCAATATACTGCTCAGGCAAATTAGGATCTGACACTGGATACCTGATATACCAAAGATAACTTTCGTGCTCTTCGTGCTCAACTTCAAGGTCAGAGAGCGATGTATGGCACCTGGGGCACCAATTTGTTATTCTGTGGTCACGATATATATATCCCTTGTCATAATAATGCTGGAAAGTACGAAGTATTGCCTTTGTATAGCCCTTATCCATAGTAAAGCGGGTTCTGGACCAGTCGCATGAACACCCCAGTGTCTTTAGCTGTCCCAGTATTCGCGCCTCATACTCGTCTTTCCATTTCCAGACTTCTCTCTCAAACTTGGCTCTGCCTAGGTCAAAGCGCGACTTTCCTTCCTTGGCCAACTTTTTCTCCACTACATTTTGGGTGGCTATCCCTGCATGGTCAGTGCCCGGAACCCATTCGCTGGGAATGCCTCTCATTCTATTCCAGCGGACAAGCGTATCCTGGATAGTGTTATTTAGAGCGTGACCCATATGAAGAGACCCGGTTACGTTAGGTGGCGGAATAACAACCACGAAAGGTTTTTTCTTTGCATTTTTTACAGGAGCAAAGTAATTTCCCTTTTCCCATTTTTCATATATTCTCTTTTCTATCTTTTTTGCATCGTATGCTTTATCCATTTTTGCCTTTCTTAAAATAAAAAACCGCGTTTCTTGGGGATCCAATTATTCGGACGGTACCACCCCAATTCCGTGCGGCACTTCATTTTAAGCTTAACGGAGCTTATCCGGTGAGTTTTACTTGCCTAGGACTTTCTTCTCACAGCTTACGAGGTGACATGAGTCCTCGCTTCAACGCCTTTATAAATTGTATGCTTATTTTATAGTAAAAAATTTCAAAAGTCAAAGGTT
>CAZTWZ010000055.1:0-5069 GCA_964617835.1 uncultured Candidatus Saccharibacteria bacterium
TGTTTCATGTTAAGACTCCTTGCCAGAGTCCAATATGTTTCTGAACTTTTGCATTCTCTACCCTAAGAATAAAGACAAAACATAAAATGAAGCTAGGGCGTATGTTGCGCCACCTACAAACTCTCCAAGTGTATGCTCTTTGAGATAAATCCTGGACCATCCAATGGGAATTAGAAAAAGTAAAAGCAATAGAAACTGATAGTTTGCGAAAAAGGACAGAAATAGCACGGATGAAGTAAAGACGAAGCCATGCCCGCTTATTTTATATTTGAAAGTTATAGCTACATATCCGGCGGACATTAAAAGGAAGATAGTTCCCAGTTTTATGATGTCAGAGCTTGCCCCCAGATATTTTATAGCGAGAATAGAAAGGATACCCGATGCAAAGATAACAAGAAATGGCAGGATCCTTTCTTTATGCTTTTTCATATGAAAATTTTGGATTTTCCCCTTTTTCAGGAGGTAGATAACATAGATAACAGGAATGACAACTGTGGTAAAAAGCGCAGTGAAAAATATTGTTATAAAATCTTTGAGTGATGGGCTGAGAATGTAGACAAGATAAAAAAGAGCGGCTGTGCCAACGATGGCATGAGTAGATGCGAATGTTATAAAACGGGCGGCTTTAGTATATTTTCCTGTCATTTTTCCAGAACCTCGATGGAATATTTGATTCTTGAGATAGATTCTTCCTTGCCCAGCGCCCAGAGCATTTCTCCCGGTGAAGGGCTTTTTTCCTGTCCGGTTAAAGCTACACGAACAGGCCAGAATACATCACCATTTGAAAGTTTTTTTGACTCCACGACTGATTCCAGAAGGGTGCCACCTTCTGCAGGTGAATTAATTTTCTCTGTGTTTCGAAGTGTCTCCAGGGCTCCTTTTAGTCCGCAGAGGGTGGCACCCTCTGCGGATTTTTTGAAAATCAGAAGTCTAGGGCTATATTTGGGTTTTTCAAAAAAATAATTGGAAGTTTCAGCGAAGTCTCTTAAGGTTACCATCCTTGTCTGCATAACAGTCAGTGCTTTTTCGGTTAATTTCGCATCTTTATCTTTTAAGAATTCAGGAGAGAAGTCCTGGATTTCTTTCATCAAATCCTTGATATTCATTGCCCGAATCTTTTCTCCGTTTATCCAGTTTAAGCGTTCTATATCAAAAACGGCCGGTGACTTCCCCACTCTTTTTAAATCAAACTTTTTAACCAGTTCTTCACGAGTAAAAAGTTCCTGTGTTGTGCCGTCATTCCACCCGAGAAGTGCCAGAAAGTTAAGCATACTGTCTGCAAGGTACCCCTTATCTTTATAGTCCATTATAGCGGTATCGCCATGCCTTTTAGATAGCTTGGACTTATCTTTGCCGACAATGTGCGGCATGTGTGCGAACTTAGGCGGGTTCCAGACCAGTGCTTCGTAAAGCAAAATATGCTTTGGGGTTGAAGGTATAAATTCCTCACCCCTTATGACGTCAGTTATTTCCATATCATGATCGTCTATCACATTGGCAAAGTTGTATGTCGGATACTTGTCCGACTTCATAATAACAAAGTCTTCTTGTATATCTGCCCGGATAGAAATCTTATCGCGAATAATGTCATTCCATACTATCTCTTTCGGTGTTTCGGGAATTTTGAATCTGACAACATATGACTTACCTTCTTTTCCCAGTCTTTCACATTCTTCTTTTGTTAGATTGCGGCAATGAGAATCGTATCCCGGAGGCATCTTTTTTTTAGACTGTTCTTTTTTAAGTTTTTCCAGGCGGTCTTTAGTGCAAAAGCATTTATAAGCCTTGTCTTCATCTAAAAGTTTTTCTGCGAACTTTGCATAAATGTTCAGCCGTTTTGACTGACGTATTTTTTCTTCATTATCGGGGGTCAGTTCGAGCCACTTTAAACTTTCTTCAATATAGTTTATTGCTTCCGGGATGAAGCGTTCTCTATCAGTATCTTCAATTCTTAATATAAACTTACCGTTTTTTGATTTAGCATATAAATAGTTAAAAATTGCTGTCCGAATATTTCCGACATGTGGTTTTCCTGTTGGACTTGGAGCGAAGCGTGTTTTAATCATAATTATACTTTGTCATTCCGTACTTGACCTGCCTAGCGTCAAGGCTGGTCCGGAATCTATATTATATAGATCCTGAATCAAGTTCAGGATGACAGTGCTACTGTCATTTTTTATTCAAAAGAATCTTTGTCTTAATTAAGTCAAGGTCAGTAAAGTCATCGGCCTCTTCTATTAGCTTTGCTGAAGTGCTGCGACCGAAAGATATTACTTCGGCACGGCATCCTTCTGCCTTTGCATGATGTAAGAGCTCCTGATAGTCGCCGTCTCCTGAGCACAGGACTATAGCGTCTAGTTTTGGTGCCATTTTCAGAACATCTACCGCTATCCCTACATCCCAGTCGCCTTTCTTGTGTCCACCAGGGAAAGTTTGTAAGTCTTTCTTTCTTACCTCGAAGCCAAGCTTCTCTAGTGCATCAAAAAAGGTTTGTTCGTCTGGTGACTCTGCGCGTATTGTATATGCTATTGCCCGGATCATCTGCCTGTCGGAGGTTCCTATCCTAAGTATTTCTCCGAAGTTAACCTTCTTGTCATACAAGGCTCTTGCGGAGTAATATAGATTTTGCACATCTACAAATATTGCTATTCTCTGGTTTTTATTTTTCATAATTTAATTTTTTTCCTTATTTAAATATTATTTTTATTTTTTAGAAACTAATTTTATCTCCTCTTGTGTCTAACTCTTTCCAGTCGTCTGCCAGTTCGTCCCAAGTAAAAGCTTCAACCTTACTCGTAAGCTCTGTATCAGAAACGATGTATTCAGTAAGAGCTTTACCAGCCTGAGTTTTATGATAATGGGATTTTTTATCTATAATAACCGGTCTTTTGGTGTATGTAACCATCATTTTACCTATTGGACCATTAAAAACAACGATATCTTTTTCCCCTTTTATCTCATTGCCAATATCATCGGTCATAATGTCCGGCTCATTTTTTTCTTCTAAAATACCAAACTTTTCCCTGATATTTTCTTTTAAATCATCCCATTTTTCATCTGTCATAATTCTTCTTCATTTTTGTCATTCCCGACACTGATCGGAAATTTATTTATATTTTTATGGATCCCCGAGTCAAGCCCGAGGATGACAAGAGAGATGCCATCTGTCATTTGTCGCTCCAATTTACTAATTATACTAACCTGCCAATGTCTGCTGTTTGATAATTTACTTATTCGTAGATTAGTAATATTGGCAAATTGGTCCGGAATTACCTAAATGTTATAAATATTGCAAAAAGTACAAGCGCCAGTGCTGTCAGAGCTATAGACATAATCATAAGGTCATACTCTTTTGTGTACCCGCTTTCGCTGATAACTACCTTCTCTATCTTTTCTGCTTCATCCTTAATCTCTTCTTCTGCCGCCTTAATAATATTTTGATGCTTTTTGCTTTGATAATCTTTTCGTTTTTTTATGGCGACATCATTCATTACTTTATTATTATTCAGGTTTGGTGCGTATTTTTCTTTGGGTTTTGTCTCTTTGCGGGAAAGAAGATCAAGAACTTCTTCACTGGCCTTTTCCAGTTCTTCATCTTTCTTCATAGTTTCTTTATCGGTTGTTTCCTTTGCATTGTCAGAAAGAATATCCAAAAGTATGGCACTGCCTCCCAGCTCATCTTTCCCCACATCGGGAATATTTGTTTCTCTGGAAAACTTTCTTATTTCCTTGCTTTCTTCTTTAGGGGGATTTTTAACTTCTTCTGTGCGGATTTCATTTTCAGTCGGTTCTATTTTCGGTATTTTGTGTTTTGGCAAATCTTTTTCCTCTGCCTTTTTTTCAGCTAAAACAGTTGAGCAGTTTGCGCAGTAGGTCTTCCCTGCTATGGTTATGGTTTCTTCTTCTTTTTTACAGTGATTGCAATACATATCCCTCCGGTCTGTCATTCCGGATCTGACCCGGAATCTATTTAAATTTAAATTATCTTATTAAAATGGGATGTCTTCATTTGTTAAACTATCTGTATATGGCGATATATAAAGATCTGTTTCCAGATTTCTCTGGTAGTTTGTAAAACGGTCATCTCCTTCTTCGCTAGACCCCAGCAGTTTAAATGCAGTATTTAGTTTTGCTGACATATCATCCAGTCTATAGAGTATCATAGCTTCCGGCGTTTTGGGAAGTACGGGGCTGCCAAACTTCAAACTTCCCTGATGTGCAAGAATCATATGCAAGACTTCGTCAAGCAGATCTTCATCCATTTCTGTTTTTTCTCCATATTTTTTTACCATTTCCGCACCTGTAAATATGTGTCCCAGGAGCTTTAGTTTCGGGGTGATAGCAATCGTTGTTGTCACCTTGTAGTCATGGATCTTCCCAATGTCGTGAAAAATAATGCCGGTGATGAGCATATCCTTGTTGATTTGCGGATGAGTCTTGTATATTGCGGGAACATAGCTTAACATTTCGGTCGTATGATCCAGGAGTCCGCCGAGATAGTCATGATGAACGGTATACCCGCCTGCTCCCTTCTTATATTCTTCAACCGTATTTTTATCTTTTAGAAATTCGTTTAAAAGTTTTTTTAGGGATGGATTTTTTATCTTATCAACTGCATCTGTAATTTCTCCGAACATTTTTTCGGTGTCTTTGCTTGCTGTTGGCTGGAAATCTGCCAAGTCATACTTTTCTACTTTTGAGAGATTGGTAATTCTTATTTGGGGTCCGTTGAAGTCTTCAATGGTAGCAGAAATACTGGCGACATCCGCTTCTTTAACTGTTTCGCAGTTTTTCATGTCATCTGACCAAATCTTTCCTTTGACGGATCCTGTTTTATCCGAGAGTTCTATATCTATGTAGGGCCGATTATTTCTTGTTGAAGTTTTCTTGTATTTTTTCACAGCGAAAAGTTCGCCAAAAATACTATCCCCGACTTTTAAATCTTCCACAAATAACTTTTTCATAATCCAATTATAAACATTTAACGGCTAACAGTAAATAGTTTGTTACGGTTCATAACATATTGGACTTTTTAATAGGTATAAAGTTATTCACATAATAAGCCAGCG
>CAZTWZ010000056.1:0-4980 GCA_964617835.1 uncultured Candidatus Saccharibacteria bacterium
TTTGCTGCTATAAGAGCAAATGCAGCAGTTAGGCAAAGTGAACTCTTTCAGACCATTGGCAATGTTTACGGCTTCAATAATTTTAATATCCCAAAACCTTTGCCGGTTGTTATAGAGGGCGGGAAACACTCTGACTCTAATGCGGATATCCAGGAGTATCTAGTTCAGATAGATGAAGCTGATATTAAGGAAAACCTTAGTCAGATTGAACAGATTTATAATGCGTTAGGGAAGGTCTTAAGAGAGAACGGGAAGAGTACAAATATTGGATATGAGGGTGCATATGGTCCTAGCATTTCTTCAAACAGAGAAGGGCTAGATCTTATTATGAGCGCAATTGACAGTTCGGGAGTTACATCAAACAAGATAAAAATAGCGCTTGACATCGCTTCCAGTGAATTTTATGACAAGGAAAATCAGAAATATCTCTTGAAAAGCGAGAATACTATTCTTTCATCCAGCCAGATGGCTGCCTACCTGGAGGAACTGGTCAGAAACTATCCTATATTCTCTATTGAGGACGCATTGGCGGAGGATGATTGGGACGGCTGGCAATCTCTTTATGAAAAGCTGGGCAAAGAAATAATGCTTGTCGGAGACGACTTATTTGTTACTGATATTGAAAGGATTAGAAATGGAATTGACAGGGGTGCTGCCAATGCGGTTCTTATAAAGCCGAACCAGATAGGCACTGTAACAGAAACTATAGAGGCGATCAAAATGACAAAGTTTGCCGGCTGGGAACCGATAATTTCTCACAGAAGCGGTGAGACAAATGATACATTTATTGCTGACTTGGCAGTAGCTGTAGGCGCGCGCTATATCAAAGCGGGAGCGCCGGCAAGAGGGGAAAGAGTAGCCAAGTATAACAGATTAATTAAAATATCTGAAAAAATTCAGGTAAAAAGATAGTGATTTATGTTTTTGTTTGGGTTATTATATTTAAAACAGTTGTGATTTGATAAAAAAATTGACCCTCCTGCGCTAAAGCTTCGGAGGGCAGAAAGGAGGTGAAGGATATGCTAGCATTATTAGCACAAGCAGCAAATGATTTCAATTATGATTATTCAGTTGATCTTGGTAATGGAAATACAGCTGCAACTACCGGTCTTGTAGCGGGTCTTGGAATTTTCTTCTTAGTATTTATGCTAATCGGTTTGGTCTTGTTTATATTCAATATCTGGATGATTATAGACTGCGCTGCCAGGCAGGATAGTGATTTTCCAAATAACAATAAAAGCATGTGGCTGATTTTGATGATCGTAGGAATATTTATTGGTTTTGGCTGGATAGTTGCTTTGGTTTATTATTTCTCAATAAAGAAAAAAGCTGGAAAGAAAGTAGCACCGGCAACACCCAAAGAGCCGCCGACAGAACAACCAAAACAGTAAACATTTTTTAAAAGAGCTTCCAGGCGGAGCTCTTTTAAATTGGTTATAATTTTGTCTATGTTTTGCTACAATGTATATATGCAAAAAACACTTCTAGTTATTCTTGATGGTTTGGGAGACAGGCCAATTAAAACATTTGGTGGGGAAACTCCCCTTGAAGCAGCTTATACACCAAATATGGACTCTCTTGCGGCCAACGGTGTTTGCGGTACTATGAATGCTATGCCGAAAAATCTTTACCCGACTAGCGAAGAGGCTCACTTAGCTATTCTCGGCTATGATTTCAGGAAAGATTATCCGGGGAGAGGAGTTTTAGAGGCGCTTGGCATTGGCATCAAACTGAAAAAAGATGAACTTGCTTTCCGGGTTGACTTTGCAACCGTTGATAAAGATTTAAACTTGATAAATGCCCGTGCCGGTGTCATTAACTCAGTCAAAGATTTGGCAAAGGCAATTAGTAATATTGAAATAGACAACATTCAATTTAAAATTTATCCATCGCTCCAGCACCGTGCAGTACTTGTAATGAGTGGCGAGCCGGTAAAGAGATACATTCAGAAGATGGATTCCCGTTTGCGCAGGGATGACAGCGGGGCGCCGCTTATTTCCGACACAGATCCGCATAAAGCGGGTTCCCACAAGCTTGGAGTCAGGGTTTTGCATCCAAGAGCAAGAGGTGAGTCTAAAGAAGGAAAAACTGTTGCAAGGGCACTTGAGAGATATCAATATCTTACACACGAGATGTTAAGCGAGCATAAAATCAATAAAAAAAGGGTAAAAAAGGGAAGGCTGCCGGCTAACTTTATCAGCACTCGCGGCTGTGGCCATACAAGGGATATCAAAAAGTTTAAAGAAAAGTTTGGTATGAAAAGCGCCTGTGTTGCCGGGGCACCACTATATAAAGGTATCGCTTCATATTTGGGAATGAAAGTTATAAGTGTGCGAGGGGCTACGGGCAAGCTTGATACAGACATTAAGGCAAAAGTTAAGGCATCACTCAAAGCTCTTAAAAGAAATGACTTCGTCTTTCTTCATATTAAAGGTACAGATATGGCAGCCGAAGATTATGGTGATGCGAAAATGAAGAAGAATTTCATTGAGAAAATAGATAAAGAGCTTAATAAGCTTTTGAAGGTAAAAAATGCTACAATAGCGATAACCGGAGACCATGCAACACCATGTGAACTGAAAGATCACTCTTCCGATATTGTTCCGGTTTTAATTAGTGCGAGTAAGAATAAAGATGAAGTTAGTAAGTTTGGTGAAGGTTATTGTAAGAGCGGAAATCTCGGCCACATTTATGGTAAAGACTTTATACACTTACTAATGTACGAATAATACGAATCTACAAATTAAATCAAGGAAATTATTAGGAGTAGATAGGTATTAGTAGATTGGTAAAATTGATATATTAGAGCGGTACAATTTGTAAAAATTTGTAATATTAGTAGATTTGTTTAAGATTAGTAATTAGTAGGTGAGAATATGTATGATGTAATAACCTTTGGAGGGGCAACAAGGGATATATTTCTCAAAACGGGAGAAGGTTTAGTATTGTCTCATCCTGAAGATGAACAGGAAAAGTTGATGGCCTTTAAATACGGCCAGAAGATTATTACTGATGATGCCTATTTTTCCTTTGGAGGAGGGGCCTTTAATGCATCAATCAGCTTCAAAAAAATGGGCTTAAGTACCGGTATCTGTATTAATATTGGCAGAGATGAGAGCGCCAAGTCTATTATTGATAAACTGGAAGATACAGGTGTTGACACTTCCCTGGTTATGGTTGATAAAAAAAATCACACAGCTTTGTCAGTATTGATATTAGATAATAAAGATCACATAGCCTTCCTTCATCGCGGAGCAAATAATTTTCTTACTGTGTGTGATCCGGGAAAAATAAAAAATTCAAAATGGTTTTATATATCATCTCTAACGGGACATTCTGCTGAAGTGCTTTCGGAAATTGTAAGGGTTGCAGATAAAAATAATATCAAAGTTGCTATTAACCCGGGCTCCACTCAGCTTAACTCTGGTCATGAAAAATTGAAGAGTATTTTGGATAAGATTGAGCTCATCATACTTAACAGGGAAGAAGCCGAGGAGCTTATATGTAACGAAGAATCTTGTGAAGCCATAGAAGATAATAAAATACTGCTTCATAGAGTACAAAAGCTAGGGCCAAGAAGAGTTATTATTACCGAGGGAGAAAAAGGAAGCTATTACTCAGATAATGATCTCATTTACTTTGAACCGGCATTTAAAAAGGATGGCGTGGTTGATACTACCGGCGCCGGAGATGCTTTCGGTTCAACTTTTGTGGCAGGCATTATAAAAGGTATGAGTATTCCTCTGGCTCAAAGGACAGCGGCAATCAATGCCGCTCATGTAACAGAGTGCGTCGGGGCGCAAGAGGGGCTTTTGACTCACAAACAAATTGAGGATAAACTAAAGAAAATTAAAGTAATAAATTAAAACAACATAATGACACTTTCCAGAATTCCTAAAAATAACAGAATAAAGAGAGGCATAGATCCAAAGAAGAAAAAAATACTTTTTGTTTTGGGCTTGATCTTTGTCTTGGTAGTTTTATATGGAATTTATAGTCTAAAGAGAGTTGTCCCGAACGAGGAAAGCAAACAGCAGGTAAAAGTAGAGACTGGTGATAGGCCGGTGGCTAAAAATATTACCGTGACAGTAAATACCGGAGGGTACCCCTTAAATATCAGGGCTGATCATGATGGAAAGGCAGAGAAAATAGGCGAGATTCCCGATAAGACAAGCATTGAAGTAAAAGAAGAAATAGATGGATGGTACAAGATTTCATATGAGGGAAAAGATGGATGGATTTCGAAAAAATATACTACGCTAAACTCAGATACAAAAGATCAGACAGCGGATACTGGCAGGCAAACCTTCCAGGGCAGCGGATACACATTTAACTATCCTGGTGACTGGAACATTCAAAACTACTCCGGGCTTGATGGCTCGGTCTGGGTAGCTCTCTCAAACAATGAACTGCCGGCTGAAGCGCCAAAAGGATCATACTTTATTCCGCTAGAACTGAAGGTTTACTCATCTGATAAAAAACCAACGGGAAGTTTCAGAACAGATGCGAAGACGAAGAAAGAAGCCGTTACAGTGGGCGGAGTAAATGCTACTAAATATACTTATCTGGACACTGATACCTCTACGGAGATAAATGCAGTTGAGTTTGAGCAGGGTGGCACGGTATACGACTTCTATGATAATGGAGGGTACTGGGAGGATCTTAACAAAATTCTTAACACTTTTACGTTTAACTAGGTTAGTTAAGTATAATTTAACGCTGCCGATAAAGTGACCAATTTGCACTTTCTGATTTCCAATTAAAATTCAATAATCCAATTAAAAAATTTAAAGATTTATCATGCATTGAAAATTGGTAATTGATAATTACTAACGGAGGGTATTTGTTAAATAATTTTTTTTCGCCACGTTCAATAGCTGTTATTGGGGTTTCGCATAATAAGGAGAAGCTTGGTTTTTTGATATATAAGAACATTAAAAAATATGGTTTTAGCGGCGAGCTTTATGGTGTGAACATAAA
>CAZTWZ010000057.1:0-4957 GCA_964617835.1 uncultured Candidatus Saccharibacteria bacterium
CTTGTACATAGCCAAAATATTAACTAACCCTGTTCCAAAAAGTTGACATTACTCCCTGGTGGGTCGGCTGGGATTCCCCGACGTTTCAGTCGGGACAGGCTTCTCATCCCAGCCTTAGTTTTTATTTATAAACTATCACCTTAATTTTTAATTATGAATTATGAATTACTAGTCCTGGTGGGTCGGCTGGGATTCGAAGAGCGTCGGCTCTTTTTACTGCCTTTAATCTGGTTACCAATTAGTTTTCTAGTGGAAAGATACAGTTAGTTTCAATTTTTTAGATTTTGAGCGCCTGACTGGGTTCTCACCCAGACTAACAAAAACAAAAAGCCCCAAAAGGGCATTTCGTTTTTGGTGGGTCGGCTGGGATTCGAACCCAGGACATCCTGCTTAAAAGGCAGGCGCTCTGCCAACTGAGCTACCGACCCCCGATGAATTAAAAATTAAAAATTTCAATCGAGAAATAACTATGATATTTTAGCAGATTTTTGCTTTAGGGTCAATCGTAATGAAGAGTTATATAAATCCCGGATCCTTGCCTGCGGAACGGCAGAAAGTCTGAAATGACAAAGGATTATTCTGAAGGTTGAACTTTCCCAGGGTTTAACCTTCCCGGCAGAGTTATCTGGAGACTTTACTTTTTATAAAATCGGCGACGAAAAGGAAGAGTATAGGCGCCACTATCCAGACAAGTTTAAAGCTATTGATTTGGTTAATCAAAAATGAATCTGCAAGAATGTTTGCCTTTTCTGACGGTTCCATGAAGCTCAGGATTGCCGTTATCATAAAAGCGGCAGCCAAAAGACCGAAAATCATACTTATTGCCAGTGAAGAGTTGCCGCCTTTGCTGCTAAGTTCTGTTTTTGCATTTAGAATCACTATTGTTGCGAAGAAAAGAATTACCTTGACAAGGAAAAGAGAGAAATTTTCTGTGTGTGAATACCCTTTTGCAAAGTCAAGGACTAAAGAGCCAAGTTCTGTTGCTACCACATAGCCCATAAATGATCCCAGTAGGATACCAAGGGCTTTTCCGCGTCCAAGCACAGCGCTGACACCTGCTATAGCAGTGAAGAAAATTATTATCATTAGATCCCACGAGATTGTCATTTGCTTGTTCCCTCCGAATATTACTAGTTTTATTATAAGTATAAGACATGAATAGTGTAAAGATAATTTATTTTCAACTTTTTTACACAAAAAAGTTGGATAAAAAGTGCCTGCTAACGATTCTTTTCAAAGTGTCGGATTCCACCTTCACCTCATTTCAGGTTTAAAAAAATTAACTCGTTTTCACTCAGACAAAATTCTTTTTAAATCTTCATTCGGTTTATTCTCTTTTTGCAAAAATCATGCAGGGAGATTTTTCTAACCAATAGTTGTATTTTAAATACTTATTTCTTGGCAATGTTAGATGTGATAAAATGTAATCTATGGATATTTATCAAGCGATATTTTTAGGCATGGTTCAGGGCGTGACGGAAGTTTTGCCCATATCTTCATCAGCACACCTGATACTTATCCCCTGGTTTTGGGGGTTTACCGATCCCGGTCTTGCTTTTGATGTGGCCCTGCATATTGGTACTCTGATAGCTCTCATCGCCTTTTTTTATACTGACTGGCTAAAAATCATCAAAGGATTTTTTTCAGGAATTAAAAAACAGCAGTTCAAGAAGCCGGACGAAAAGCTATCCCTTTTCATTATTCTTGCCACTATTCCCGGGGTTTTGGCGGGGTATTTTTTAAATGATTTGGCAGAAGAGTCTTTTAGAAGTCCGCTGCTTATTGCCTTGATGCTGATATTTTTTGGTTATGTAATGATTTTGGCGGAAAAGTATAATGATCTCCCTCTGTCATCCCGAGTGTCAGTTGGGGGGTCTCTTAAAAATAAAAGAAAGGGATTTCTCCACTCGTTATTCCATAATGTCGGTCGAAATGACAAAGGGGTTAAGAAAATGGATGGAAAAGACAAAAAGATGAAAGATCTAACAGCGAGAAGCTCGCTTATTACAGGTGTTGCCCAGGCGGTGGCGATAATTCCGGGAGTTTCACGAAGCGGTATCACTATATCTGCCGGAATGTTTCAAGGCTTCACTCGCGAGGCGGCGGCGCGCTTCTCGTTTCTTATATCGGCACCAATCATTCTTGGAGCGGGCGTTTATGAGATGCGAAAAATTCCTTTTGATGATTTTTCCAGTGATATTTTCTGGACCGGACTTATTTCTTCAGTCATAGCAAGCTTTGTTACTATTAGATTTTTGATGAAATTTGTGAAGAGTCATAAGCTTAACATCTTTGCCTACTACAGATTTGTCTTGGCGGGGGTTATACTTTTAATCTACATTTTTGGGACTTAAGAAGATATGGATTTGGCTGTTTTAAAAATATTTTTTCTGGCAATGGCTCCTATCGGAGAGTTAAGGGTTGCTCTTCCTGTGGCGCTTACGCATTATGAACTGCCACTTCTCACCGCTTATGTAGTGAGTGTTCTCGGCAACTTTATTCCTGTAGTTTTTATCGTATATCTGCTTGATCCTGTTCAAAAATTCTTATCAAAACATAGCAGGTTTTTCAAATGGTTTTTTAAGAAGCTTTTTGAGAGAACCAGAAGAAAGCATACAAAGAAGTTTGAAACATTTGAAGAAGTGGCCCTGATTACATTTGTGGCTATTCCCTTACCCGTAACGGGTGCCTGGAGCGGAGCTCTGGCGGCCTTTGTTTTTGGCATATCGCCAAAAAAGTCCATACCGCTAATCTTTATAGGAATATTAATATCAGGAGTTATTGTAACAGCTCTGACGTATGGAGTAACGGCATTGGGGAGCAGTTTGGTTAATTAAAGAAGCTACTTGTAATTATTTAAATTATATAGATTCCGGACCAGCCTTGACGCTAGGCAGGTCAAGTCCGGAATGACGGGGAGACAATATGATAGAAAAACATACATTAAAAAATGGGTTGAAGATAATAACACAGCAAAACAAAAACAGTTCCGCCGTTGCAGTTTCTGTTATGCTGAAAACCGGCTCCAGAAATGAAACATCGGATATTCATGGCATATCTCATTTTCTGGAACATATGAACTTTAAAGGGACCCAAAAAAGACTTACTGCCCCCGATATAGCAAAGGAAGTTGATAGTATGGGGGCTCGGTTCAATGCTTCTACCGGAAAAGAAAACACAAGCTATTATATACAGGCGGATAAGAAATATTTTGAAAAATCTTTGGATATTCTTTCTGATATAGTTTTTAGCTCTAGCTTGAAAGAAGAAGAGATCAAGAAGGAAAAAAACACGATCATAGAAGAAATAAATATGCGCGAAGATACTCCTATGTATCTAGTACCGGATCTTTTTGAACAGATACTTTTTGACAGTACTCAAATATCACAGAATGTTATCGGAGAGAGAAAAACCATAAGTAAGATTGATTCTAGAGCAATGAGAGATTATAGAGATAAATATTATAAAGCAGGAAATGCAATAGTTTCATGTGCCGGCAATCTGCCATCAGACTACAAGAAAAAAATAGAAAAATATTTTAGTAATGTTTCAAGGGGTACAGAAGATTTTATTTACAGCAAGACGAAAAATGAACTCTATAAAAAGGAAGTTTTTCTAAAAAGTAAAGATACAGAACAGACTCATATTTACATGGGTGTTGAAGCATATGATATAAAGAACTCGTCTAGATATGCCCAAGACTTACTTGCTGTTATACTGGGCGGAAATATGAGTTCCCGGCTTTTTATCAATATAAGAGAGAAAAGAGGATTGGCATATTATATTAATGCAGACAGTGAGGCCAACTTTGATTCAGGTATTTTTTATGTAAGAGCCGGACTGAATATTCAAAAGACCGAAGAAGCAGTCAAGGTGATTAAAGAAGAGCTGGAAAAATCGAAAAAAGATATTAGAGATCAAGAACTGAAAAGGGTTAAAGATTATGTTATTGGAGCAATGTCTTTATCTGAGGAAAGCTCTATTTATGTTGCGGAAGATAATGCATTTGAAGAAATAATTGGCGCCAAAGCGCTATCGTTAGCAGAAAAAATCAAATTATACGAAAAAGTCAGCCCTGATGATATAAAAAGTGTTGCGAGTGAGATATTTGAGCCGGAAAGATTGAAACTTGCAGTTATCGGACCCTTTAAAGATGAGTCAAAATTTGTTAAAATACTAGAAAGTCGAACGAGCTGTTTTTAATTTATTAGTCTAAAAGGAGTCAAAATGTCGAAAAAAGCATCGAAACAAACAGAAAGAAGTTTTGTCTTAGTAAAGCCTGATGGAGTCCAAAGATGTATTGTTGGTGAGATAATAAAAAGATTTGAACAAAGAGGGTTGAAAATAGTAGCTCTAAAGATGGTTAAGCCTTCACTAGAGCACTTAAATGATCATTACCCCAAGGATGATAAATGGATAGAACGACTTGGTCACAAAGGATTTGCAAGCTTTAAGGAAGTGGGCATTGATCCCGAGGAAGCAATGGGCACGAAAGACAAGAAAGAAGCCGGGAAGATGGTCAGGCAATGGTTAATGGACTATATGACTGAAGCTCCGATTGTCGCGATGATTGTTGAAGGTGTTCACTCAATAGATATTGTCAGGAAGCTTGTTGGCCCTACTTATCCTAAAGATGCACAAGTAGGAACAATAAGAGGCGACTTCTCTGTAGACTCGGCTGCAGCGGCAAATCCAGAGTTGCGTTCTGTGAAAAATCTTATTCATGCTTCCGAAACAAGCGAAGAGGCAGAACATGAAATCAACCACTGGTTTTCCGATCAAGAGATTTATGAATGGACGAGACCAGATCACTCAGTGATGTTCTAGGAAGATACTTTACAGTAGTTACTCAGCTGAGCAACTTCTGTCCCTGTAGCTCAGTAGGATAGAGCGACTCCCTCCTAAGGAGTAGGCCGCAGGTTCGATTCCTGCCAGGGACACCAGATAATAATTTATA
>CAZTWZ010000058.1:0-4917 GCA_964617835.1 uncultured Candidatus Saccharibacteria bacterium
CTAGTTTATCTTAGTTTGAGAGATGAATCTGTTCCAATAAGTTTATATAACTCCTGGAAAACGTTTGACCTTCCCTTGTTTTTGTAATATAATAATTTGGTAATTAAAGTAATTGTTTGTAAATAATGAGTAATATTTATAAATTAGTTTTAAAATTGGTAATTAGATAATAATATGTCAAAAACTAAAGCAGGAGGTTCAACTAACTTAGGGAGAGATAGTGCCGGTAAGAGACTTGGCATTAAGCTTTTTAGTGGTCAGTTTACCCGTTCTGGACAGATACTAGTAAGACAGAGAGGCACAAAGTGGGAACCGGGCGAGAATGTTGCCAAAGGCAGGGACGATACACTTTATGCAAAAGTTGACGGCTATGTAAAGTTTACCCATAAAGAGCTAAAAAAATACACAGGTAAGTTAAAGAAAAAAACTATTATAAATATAGAACCAGTAGAAAAATAATCCAACGTTTGTCGGATTATTTTTTGAATGGTGTCGTTTTGATCTTCTCTTGTCATTTCGACCGACTTCGCAAAGCGACGAGCGGAGAAATCCCTTTCTCTTCATGGGTTTAAGGGATTCCTCTGTTCGTCCTTTTAAGGAAGTCAATCGGAATGACAGAGAGCTATTCAACTTCTGCCTGTACCACCTCTATCTCAATATCCGTAGATACTCCATGTCCAAGTTTTACGTGCGCCGTATGTTTACCCTTTTCTTTGATGCTTTCAGGAAAATCTATATTTGCCTTGTCTATCTCAAACCCCTTCTCAGATAACTTGTCGGCCACATCCCTGTTTGTTACTGAGCCAAAGAGCTTGCCCTCTTCTCCGACCTGCATTTCTAGTTTAATCTTCACCTTCCCTAATTTTTCAGCCATTTGTTCCGCTTCGCTAACTTTTTTTCCTTCTTCTTTTTTAATCCCTTCAAGTTTTGCTTCAATTTTTTTCAGCTCATCCTCTGTGGCCAAAACTGCCAGCCCTTTCTTTAGAAGAAAGTTTCTCGCATAACCATCAGGAACATTTTTTACATCCCCTACTTTATTTCCCTCTACATTTTCCAGAAAAATTACCTTTACCATATCCCATCCTTTCTAATTGTCATTCTGGCTTGTCCAGAATCCTAATTTAAAAATATTTAGATTTCTACTATCTCTGTCATTTCGACTGGAGCGGAGAAATCCTTCTCCTCTTCCCCTTGTCATTTCGACTGCCACCACGCTAGTGGAAAATGGAGAAATCCCTCTCTCTGCTCTATTATCTCTAATCCAACAAAAAGGGATTCCTCTGTTCGTCCTTTTAAGGAAGTCAATCGGAATGACAATCCATGGTTAGTGGTTATCCCTTCTCTGCCTGTCAGTCTAATTCCCCTTCTGTCATTTCGACCGATTCGGCAACTGCCGGGGCGAACGGAGAAATCCCTTTCCCTAATTCTTTAAGGGATCTCTCGACCATGTTCCATCCTTTCTAATTGTCATTCCGGACTTGATCCGGAATCTATATTAATGAATCTGGATCCTGAATCAAGCTCAGAATGGCGTTGTTATTAATTTATTTTTATCGCTTTTCAAGGTTGAACCTTGTGAGACGATGTTTGAAATTTTATAATTTAAAAATTGATTGAAAATTGTGACTTGGAAATTGAAAATTCTCACTGAAGCAGCTTCATAGCTTCAGTGAGTTGCGGGTCTCTGTCGTTGTTAAAGTCTTCATCGGTTAGTTTCACCTCTACATCCGGCTGCAGGCCCTCTTTTGAGATATTGATGTCTTTTGGCGTATACCAGTGCGCGACTGTTATTTTAATCTCTGAGCTGCCCGGCAGTTTTACTATTTCCTGCACAGAACCCTTGCCGAATGTTTTTTCTCCTATGAGACGACCTCGTCCGTTATCTCGTATTGCGCCGGCAACTATCTCTGACGCAGATGCCGATCCTTCATTTACTAGTATTATTAGCGGGTACTTATCCGCATCTACCATCTTTCCGTCTCCGCTTGCCGTATATTTTCGGCTTTTATTTTTCTTCTCCTCTTTTTCCGTAACGACGGTTCCTTTTTTTATAAACTCACTTGAAACATCTATAGCGCTATCAAGCAGTCCGCCGGGGTTGTTTCGTAAGTCCAGAATTACTCCTTTTACATTTTGGGAGATTCCCTTACTTTCCGCTTCTCTTATTAAGTCAACTGTGTTTTCGTCAAATCTGGAAACCTTTATCACCAGGATGCCATTTTCTACAGAATATTTTACGCTCTTTACATCAATCTTGGCTCTTTTTATCGTAATTTCCTGTTCGGTCCCGTTTCTTTCTATGGTCAGCTTTACCTCGGTTCCCTTTTCACCGCGAATCTTCATAACAGCTTCATCTATAGACATTCCGAGCGTGCTCTCGTCATTTATTTTATTAATGAGGTCGCCTGCCCTTAAACCCGCGCCTTTAGCCGGAGAGTCATCAAGGGGGGCTATGACGGTTAGTCTATCTTTTTTAATGCCTATCTCTGCTCCAATTCCGGAAAATGTTCCGCTCAAGTCTTCTTCAAAGAGCTTTGCTTCGTCGGGATCCAGAAATACTGTATAGGGGTCGCCCGTGGCTTTCATCATGCCCGATATAGCGCCATAGAGCATTTTCTGGGGGTCAAGGTCACCGTCATATTTATTGGTAACCGTGTTCCATGCTTTCCAGAAGAGACCAAAGTCAACGGACTTCGTACTGAACTTGTTGGTTATTTGGGGCAGAAGTCCGCCGGTTGGCAGAGATCTCTGATATCCCAAAAAATACCCGCCTGAGAAAATCAGAAAGGCGAGAAATACTGATATTATAAAATTTTTCTTGCTTTTTTTAGACATAATTTTTAACATAATAACCCAACAACAGAACAACCGAATAACAGAATAACAATATTTATTCTATCGCCCTTGGCCCCAAAAATCAACTTTAGTATTTAGAGAAAAATTAATAACCTAATGCTTTTGTAATCTTTCCGCTATCATACTTTGAACCGACTGGGAAATAAGGATCGTTTACTTGATATGTGTTTCCTGAGTGGCCTGTTAGAACGATAAAATGTACCCAATTATATTGTACTATTACAGGTTTTCCCGAATCTAAAGATCGATTTATCCCATTCCAATCAATGTTGCCCTTACCAACTCCTAAAACATGTTCTCCGGGAGGGGCGTTACCATTGTTCATTTCTCCATTGTTGTTGTAGCTATGACTCATTGCTTCTTGCCATGGATCTGTTGGATTACCCAGCATAGACTTGACCATGGCGTAACTCGTTATAAGGCATCCATATTCCCACATTGTATATCCTGGAGTGTATTCTTTCGGACCCCAAGGATCTTGTTTTTGACTATAATAGATACCACTATTTGCTACTACTAAGTTTCCATTTATATCTCCACCACAACCACCATAAATTTGGCAATATAGAGCGCCCCTTTTAGCCTGGAGACCGGTCGCAGCTTTCTCTAATTCTGCTTGTTGCTCCTGTGTGATTGCTAATAAATTTGCTTGAGTAGCCCTTTTACTGCTAAGATCATTTTTTTGTGAATTAAGCTGGTCGCTAAGCTTTAATAATTCTTTTTTCTTTGCCTCTAACTCTGCCTTCATTTTCTTAATCTTTTCTACAGTATCTTTTATTTTTATCTGCATAGTTTGCAGGTATTCTGAGCGGTCAACAAACTCGGAAAAGCTGTTTGAACTGGCTATGAGTTCTAGCGCCGATACATTGCTTTCTTCATATATCACTCTTAAATATTCATTGAGAACTTCTTTTTGTATTCTAAGTTCTTCCTCAGTTTGGGCAATTCGTTCAGTATTAAGAGTTATTTCGGTTTCAGTTTGTTGTATTTGAAGAATGGTTTGCTGTATTTGATCGTCCAATATGCTTACGGCATTTGTAAGAGTTGCGGTCTCATTTTTCTTAGCTTCAATGCCCTGATTAGTTTCGTTGATTTGGTTTTGTATTGAATTTAAATCATCTTGAAGACTTGCATAAACAGATTTTATATCACCTAATGGAATTATCAAAAAACACAACATAAAAAGTACAACTATAACAGATGCCTTGAACGGAGACTTTTTAAGTATTTTCTTAATTTTCTTCACGTGCATCATTATAATACGTTTCTTCCTAATTTACAAAAATTAATTAAGATGACCATATAAAGTGAATAATCCATTATCATGCTTGATAATTATATAGTTGCCATAAACAATATATTGGTTGCATGAAGACCCGCCTTCGTTAGCAACACAGTTTAACCAACTTTGATAGGTGTTTCCCCAACCAGTTTCTTTATAATAAATTGTTCCTGACTCAGCTGCTTTAATTGGTGCTCCAATATAACCACCTGTAAAATCTATGCCAGTGTGAAAATAAGCACAGGAACCATCAGTCTTGTAATCTTGACAACCATAATCTTGATTTACACTAGCTGGAGAAGTAGGAAAAAGAAGTTGGCCAGAATTTAAATATCCCCAGGGATTTGTATGAGACCGAAGACTTACTCTCACCTCAAAATGTAGATGGTTTCCTGTTGAGAATCCTGAATTGCCTTGATATCCTATAATGTATCCCCTACGCACTCTTCCTGCAGAAACCGTATCACCGCCAGTATTATCCGAATCAGCACCACCTGTATTGGTACCTGTTGTTTCTGGGCCTGTATTATTCCATGCATTATTCATAGCCTGATTGTATTCTTCCTGTAAACTACTAATGATTTTTTTGTATTCTGATTCTTTTCCCTTGGTTATTTTTAATAAGGATTGTTTAATGTTTTTTTGTGAATTTATTTCTTGTTTTTGAGCAACTTGCTGTTGTTTTAACGCCTCTACTTCTTTGATATTTTGTGCAATCTTGTCTTTTTTATTTTCCAGTTCCATTTTGAGCTCTTTAATCTCACTAGCAGTATTTTTAA
>CAZTWZ010000059.1:0-4897 GCA_964617835.1 uncultured Candidatus Saccharibacteria bacterium
AAAAGGTTCGCGCAAAGTGTATAATTACAGCACCAAAAATTTATTTTCAAATATTCAATGAAGAGAGCATTTCAAATCATTATTCCTATAGTCTTTATACTGCTTTTGGTATTTGCGGCTTTTCAGTTTGGCTTTATAGATTTAAGAAAATTTCCCGAGAAAACGGGCTTGAAGCAGGTAACTTTGAACTGTTCTTATAGCGGAAAAAAACTTACCATTCAGGAAAAATTATATCAAAGTATTGATGAGTATTATAGTTCAGATCCCAAAAAAAGATTTATGAACTATGGCTCTTATGTATCTTCAGACAAGGAAGACATGACTATAAAAGAATTAACCCGAAAAATTCAGAATATGGGCAGTGGAATGGGTTTGACCGAAGATCAGACGATGGATTTGGCGACGTGCTTTGTCCAGAATATTCCTTATGATAGCGAAAAGGCAAAAGTTGTTTTATCTACAAATACAACAGATATAGTAAAAAGAAATACAGATAGTGAATATAAAGATCGCTTCCCCTACGAAACCTTATATGATAATGAGGGTATTTGCACTGACAAGTCATATTTGGAAGCGGCTATAATAAAAGAAATGGGTTATGGCACGGCGATCTTGACATTTGACAAGGAAAAACATATGGCGGTAGGGATAAAGACACCGAGCGGATATCAAACATTTGACACGGGATATAGTTATATAGAAACGACTAACATAGGCTATAAGGTTGGTCAGCTTCCCGCGATTGACGAAAAGATAGGCAAAGCAGAAAAGACAGAGATTGATAAAGTAAAAGAAGCAGATTCAGGTCAAAACGTAATCCTGGACTTGCCTAAATCTGACTTTTCGCCGCCATCAGATATTATAAATATTTCAGATGGAAAAGAGTATAAACGGGTGATTGAGATTGCGCAGGAGATAAACCGCATCAAAGAACTGACATCTTTAATAAATACAAAAAATGAAGAATTATCAAAATATAGCAGTGATATCCGGGAGTCTGGAGATGATGCCCAAAATGCGAAAAAAGAGCTGGAGGAAAGCGAAGCAAAGGTGAATCGGGCAAAGAAGATCTACAACCAGAACCCGACAGATAATAACTATAATGCATATACAAAAGCATATGATGAGTATCAAAGTGTTTATGGAAAGACAAGGGGGGTGATAAATATTTATAATGCGAAAATAAATACTTATAACTTAAAAGTGAATGAACTAAATAGTCTCATAGATGAATATAATAATCTTGTAAAAAACGATTAACAAATTGGCCTTTTATGTTATAATAATTTAACTATGAAAAAACCAAAACTTTCAAGCGGTCTGCACGAAGAACTAAAACATCATTCTAAAAAAGATAAAAAAAGACGCCTTGTCGCCAATGGCCTGATTTTTCTGACTATTATAGTTTTTGTGATATTGGCTAAGGTGTTTATCTTCAAAGGTGATATAAAGATAAGTGATGAGGGTTCAAAAACTCCAGAGGAAAAAATAGAAAACCAGCCGGAAGTCAAAGACGAAGGTTCAGCAAAAGAGAAACCGGCGGAAACGCCTGCTGCGCCAGTACCAGCCGAAGCACCTGCAAAAGAAGAATATACGGTATATGTTGTGAAAGATGGAGATACTCTAAGCGGCATAGCAAATGCGAATGGCATGACCTCAAAACAGCTAATGGACTATAATGGTCTAGTTGACATTACCCTTATACCGGGTCAAAATATAAACATACCGAAATAGTGAACTAGGTACCTGGAGATTAGGTAACTAGGAAGATGCCTAATTAACTAATTAACTAAGTTGAAAGGAGTCATTATGACCATAGTATGGATATTGCTTGGTATAGCAGTCGTTTTGGTGATTGCTATCATAGTAATGTATAACTCACTCGTAAGGTTAAGAGTAAGAGTAAATGAAGCTTGGAGCGATATAGATGTCCAGCTTAAAAGAAGATATGATCTCATACCAAACCTGATAGAAACAGTTAAGGGATATGCAAAACACGAAAAAGAGCTTTTTGAAAATGTAACAAAAGCAAGGGCCAACTCAATGAAAGCAGAGGGAGTGGCAGAAAAGGGTAAGGCAGAAAATATGCTTACAGATACTTTAAAGAGCCTCTTCGCCGTTGCCGAGAACTACCCTCGGCTTAAAGCGAATGAGAACTTCATGGAACTGCAAAAAGAACTATCAGACACAGAAAACAAAATTCAGGCGTCAAGAAGGTTTTATAATGGAAATGTCAGAGAGCTGAATACGAAAATACAGGTATTTCCATCAAACATAATTGCGGGAATGTTTGGTTTTGACAAACGTGAATTCTTTGAAGCCGAAGAGAGCGAGAAGGAGCCGGTAAAAGTCAGTTTTTCTGATGATGAGGGAAAAAAGACTAAAGACACCAAGTAATTTTTTTCTGTCATTCTGAACGAAATGGAGTGAAGCCGAAGCATCCCTTATGAAACTAAATATGGATAATCAAAATATTTAACGATCAGGAGAGATAAATGTGGAATTAAATATTTTATGTATCTGCATCTTAACGAAAAATCATTTCGAGGGGCAGGAGTGAATAAGGGATTTCTCTGCTCGCTATCCGGCAGCTGCCGGATCAGTCGAAATGATAATGTTTTTAGGTGTTTAATCATTTGAAATTGATTGGAAATTAGAAATTTTTAATTAGGAATTACTAAAGTGGCCATTGCCTACAAAGAAATAAGCTCTAACAAAAGAAGAACAGCCATTTTGATTTTCGTATTTCTTTTCTTTATTATCGGTCTTGGCTGGATTTTTTCTTATGTATATGATATGTATTGGATTTTTCCTTTAGCTATCGCTTTTGCCTCATTTCAGGCGATTACAAGCTACTGGTATAGTGACAAGATAACACTCAAAATATCCAAGGCAAAAGAAATTAATCATGAAAATAATCAAGATCTTTTTCATATAGTAGAGAACCTTTGTATAACGGCAGGTCTTCCGATGCCGAGAATCTATGTGATAGAGGATAGCGCACCAAACGCTTTTGCTACAGGGAGAGATCCAAAACATGCTGTTGTTTGTGTCACAACGGGTCTTGTGGAAAAGCTTGAAAAATCTGAACTTGAGGGAGTAATTGCGCACGAGCTTTCACATGTAGGAAACTATGATATACGGCTTATGACTATTGTTGTAGTTTTGGTTGGTATTGTAGCTCTTATATCTGACTGGTTTTTGAGAATAAGTTTTTTTGGAGGGAGGGATAAGGACAAGGGACAGCTGGGAGCTATACTTATGCTGGTCGGGATATTTTTGGCTATTCTTTCACCACTGATAGCGGTTGTTATTCAGCTTGCCGTATCAAGAAACAGGGAATATCTGGCTGACTCTGATGCGGTACTTCTGACACGATATCCGGAGGGGCTTGCCAGTGCTTTAGAAAAAATATCTGCTGACAAAGAACCTCTTGAAGCAGCAAACAAGGCTACGGCTCATCTATATATCGAGAACCCCCTGAAAGAACATAAGAAAGACGCTACAGGATGGTTTAGCGGACTTTTCCAGACTCATCCTCCTGTTGAAGAGAGAATAAAGAAACTAAGAGAAATGTAATTTGAAGACATTCTAGTATCCGGATTGTAATAATGGTTGGCAGTAGTAATATAAAAAACAAACAACTCTATTGAGTTCATTATTTTCAACATATTTTTATTCTTGTTTTCTTTTTTTTCTTTTGTTATTATATATGTAATTGAATATTTTTGATCTGGGAGGGAAAATGAATATTTTAATAATAACCATTATAGCGACTGTTTTCATAGCTGGAATAGGGGCTGTTGTTTATATGCTTATACATAGGGCAAAGCATAAAAAAGAGGTTTTAGATAACTCTCAGTACAATGCGATTCCCAACTTCGGTGGTGATAATGGAAGCGCAAATCAACAGAAGCAAACACAGCCCATAGGGTCTATTCTTGATTCTCCGGCAAGTCAGGGCGGAGGAGTTCAGGATACAGCAAATAACACCATTATGAACGATATTACTCAGGGCAGTCCGTCGCCACAGCAGGATAGTGTAGTTCAGGAGACACCTATAACACCACCAACACCAGTCCCACCTGCAAGCGATATACCTCAACCAGAAGTGAACCGCAACTTTCCGGGAAATTCTCCCGAACCTGAAGTTCCAGCTAATAATATATCTGGCAGTGAAAATGCTAATAATCCGGCACAAACACCCGAACAGCCCGTAAATACATTAAATCTAGGACAGAAGAGCCCAGCTCCTGAAGCGGGCAATATATTGAAAGATACAAAAACAACGAATACAGTTGAAGAATTGGCAAAAAATACAGAAGAAGTCATGGTTGATAGCAGTATGGATGATTCTAAGGTGCCAGTTACAAATAATGAAGATGCAGTTGCTCCGGCTAGTCCCGTAGAATCGCCTCAGCCTGCCCAGCCAGCGCCAGATGCAGAACCGGTTCAGCCAGTAGAAACACCCGATGTGCCTGCTGAATCCCCGGCTGATACTGGAGTTGCTCCAGAACCCGTATCTAATCCTGCACCTGCCCCGGAAACACCAGTTACTCCCAGTACTCTGACCGATATACCTGCTCCGCAGACACCAGAATCATCTGTTGCTCCAAGTTCTCCGGCCGACACACCAATCCCACAACCAGCTTCATCACCCGCCCCTGTAAGCAGCGATATTTCCAAGCCGGATAATACAGATGATAGCCAAGATGCAGGTGCCTCAGAAATGCATATATAGATAATTCACAGTTATTAATTAGTAATTAAAAATCAAAAGAGAGGCTTCAAGTCTCTCTTTTTATATGGTTTATCATATTTTCAGATATTATTCCCACCGGTACACTAGACTAGTCTAGTGTACCGGTAGGAAAGCAGAAAAAAGATCTTGTATTTT
>CAZTWZ010000060.1:0-4785 GCA_964617835.1 uncultured Candidatus Saccharibacteria bacterium
TCTAGTTTATCTTAGTTTGAGAGATGAATCTGTTCCAATAAGTTTATATAACTCCCTGAATATACTTGACTATAAGGTCATATATGATAAAATTAGATTGTGCTTGTGGGGCTTGCCCTAGAACCAGCCAAGGTGAAATCTCCTAAGCTGGAAGCAGGCACACTAAAGAGTCACTTCCTTTTCGGAAGTGTTTTTTAGTACTTCATAATACTTTGAAAATAATGTTTACCCTTTTTACCAACTTTGCGTGTGATAACTCTCACTCTAACACTGTCTTTTCCAACATGCGCTTCAAGAGCATAATATGTTACACTTACTTTCTTACCATCTATTATTTCCTTACGAATCCGAATCTCAACTTCTTCATCGCAGTTGCTAATTACCGGTAGAATAAGTGGTATGAGTACAAGTCTGTTCACTATTGCCTTTGATTGCCTGCGATGTTGCCCCTTAAAAATAAGATGTTTGAAGCCATACATATTAAAATATACTTTTTCACACCGATTGCCTTTGAGTGAATTGGCCTCAAGCTCTTATATTCTGTTTTGTATTTCGCAATGAGTTCGCTAGTTCTTATTTTTTCAGTCATATTCCAATTATAATAATTTTAAATATAAAAACTAGTATACAAAGCTATTTCTTCAAAATCTCTTTCAAATATCCTCCTTCGCCTAAAGGCTTCCTATGTCGCTAAAGCTATGCAGGACAAGTCGGGCGGACAGGCTGTCCTAACTTTTAGTTTTTTCCTTACTTAAGATTTCTCTTAAATATTGTCCTGTGTAAGATCTCTTTTTCTTCGCCACCTGTTCCGGCGTACCTTCGGCGACCACCTCACCACCTTTGTCCCCGCCCTCGGGTCCGAGATCTACTATCCAGTCAGCGCCTTTTATTTATTATTAATTCGGCTTGTATAAATAAAGGGGTAAAAATATTTGTTCCAATCCCGATTTGTTGATTTGTATTCATTATTAAAGACAAAGTAATCGACAATGAGTTCGCGTAGGCGTAAAAGTTCTTTCATCTTTCCCCTTCCTTCAGACTCTTTAATGGTAATATCGAGAAGTTCAAGTGCCCTCTCAATAGCTTTATAAGCATATTCATTGTTTTCCTTTTTTCGCCACATACTAGCTCTTTCGACCTCACTACCAATATTTGCCATTTGTTCAGCAAATGACATTTTCGACCATTTTCCAGAAACTAATCCTT
The DNA here is from genome assembly GCA_964617835.1 of uncultured Candidatus Saccharibacteria bacterium. Lineage (GTDB taxonomy): Bacteria > Patescibacteriota > CPR2 > UBA1875 > JAJYID01 > CAZTWZ01. The sequence continues at coordinate 1,207 of CAZTWZ010000060.1, forward strand.
TATGCACTACTTTCATTTTAATACCACCCTATTCACTATTTCTAAAATTTTTTCTTGAATCTTAGGATCTTCTACATTACGGCTTCTATTATTTTGGCTTGGACGAAGATTAATCATAGAATCAAACTCTACAAAATCATCACCCGAAAGTTCGGGATAGATATTAATTCCCCATAGATTCTCTTGTCTTGATCCTTCTTCTAACAATACTGCCTCTTCATCAGAGTGAAGCTCGGCATCAACTACCATAATTTCTTTCTTTATATCAACTACAGCCTTAACAAGATCATTCATCTTTTTTGACATTTCTTTAAGTTCTGACAGGGTTATTTCCCCTTTTTTAGTAATAATTTTCATTATTTATATTTTAGCTTTATTTAATATTAAATACAAACAATTTACTTAGATTATCTGTTTGATATTTCTTTTAAATATCCTCCTTCGCCTAAAGGCTTCCTATGTCGCTAAAGCTATGCAGGACAAGTCGGGCGGGCAGGCAAGCCAGAATGACTATTTAGTTGCCTTTTGCTTCTTTAATATCTCAGATAAGTACTGACCTGTGTATGAGCGTTTCTTTTTTGCAACCTGTTCTGGGGTTCCTTCAGCCACTATTTCTCCCCCTTTATCCCCGCCCTCAGGTCCGAGATCTACTATCCAGTCAGCACCTTTTATTACTTCCAGGTTATGCTCGACAACGAGAACAGTATTGCCCATATCCACGAGCGCATTTAAGATATTCATGAGTCGGTTCACATCGTCCATATGAAGGCCTGTAGTCGGTTCATCTAAGATGTATAAAGTTTTACCTGTAGATTTTTTTAAAAGCTCCGTAGAGAGTTTTACACGCTGCGCCTCCCCGCCAGAGAGTGTCGTTGCCGGCTGGCCGAGACGTATGTAGCCAAGGCCTACCCTATCTAAAGTTTCCAGCTTTGCTTTTATTTTCGGAATATTCTGGAAGAATCTGAGAGCGCGAGAGACAGTCATATCCAAGACATCCGAGATATTTTTGCCTTTATATTTAATGTCTAAAACTTCCGCGTTATAGCGTTTACCCTTACATTCTTCACAAGTGATGTAAACATCTGGCAGGAAGTGCATCTCTATCTTCAATATTCCCTCACCTTTACATGCTTCACATCTGCCACCCTTAACATTGAAGCTGAAGCGTCCCGGCTTGTACCCGCGAATCTTTGCTTCCGGCGTCTGGGCATATAACTCACGAATGTCAGTGAAGACACCTGTGTAGGTAGCGGGGTTAGAACGTGGCGTCCGCCCTATCGGTGACTGGTCTATATCTATAACCTTATCGAGATTAGTGAGGCCCTTGATTGCTCTATGCTTACCCGGAAGCGCCTGCGCTCTATGAAATACTTGGGAGAGCTTTTTCGCCAGAATATCATTGATAAGAGATGACTTGCCTGAGCCCGATACTCCTGTGACAAGCACCAGCTTGCTTAGAGGAATCTTTACCGTTAAATCCTTCAGGTTGTTTTCTTTCGCTCCGGTGATAGTGATGGCATGACCGTTTCCCTTTCTGCGTTTTTCCGGTGACTCTACCGTCTTTTTGCCTGACAGATACTGCCCCGTAATAGACTTCGGGTCTTTCATGATGTGTGCTGGTGTGCCCTGAGATATAATCTTACCCCCCTGCTCACCTGCCCCCGGACCGATATCCAAAACCCAGTTGGCACTAGTGATAGTTTCCTCGTCGTGCTCTACTACTATAACTGTGTTCCCCAGGTCTCTGAGTTTTTTAAGCGTGTTTATAAGGCGAATGTTGTCACGCTGATGCAGGCCGATAGACGGCTCATCCAGTATATATAGAACACCCATGAGGGATGAGCCGATTTGCGTTGCCAGCCGGATACGCTGTGCCTCTCCTCCGGACAGAGTTCGGGCCGAACGATCTAGTGTCAGATAGTTCAGTCCGACATTGAGCAAGAAATGTATTCGCTCTCTAAGTTCTTTAAGCACTTGAGCAGCAATTCTCATATCTCTATCAGATAACTTTATGTTCTGGAAGAAGTCATGCGCCTCTGTCAGAGACATTGTCACTATACCTACAATAGACTTGTCTGCCACAGTGACGGCTACTATTTCGGGCTTCAGTCGCGTCCCTTTACACTTCGGGCAGACCCTCTCACTCATATACTTCTCTATTTCTTTTCTCACATAGTCTGAGTCTGTCTCTCTGTGTCTGCGACCAAGGTTCGCCACTACTCCCTCATAGTCTGCCGTATAGTCACGAAGGCCCATCTGCACTTTATATGATTTATCACCCGTGCCATACATTATGATGTCTTTTGCCTTTTTTGGCAGATCTCTATAGGAAGTGTCTATATCAAATCCATGCTTTTTTGCTACCACATGGAGAAGCTTGATGTACCAGCCCATTTTGCTCGCCGTTCTAGACCATGGCCTTATCGCCCCCTCGGGAATAGAAAGCTTCGGATTTGGAACAACCAGCTTTGGGTCTATCTCCATCTTCTTGCCAAGCCCCGTACAGTTCGGACATGCGCCATAGGGAGAGTTAAATGAAAAGCTTCGGGGTGATATCTCGGGGAGGTTAATACCGCAGTCCATGCATGCGAAATGCTGTGAGAATATTCTCTCATCTTTCGTTGTTGTATTTAGGAGTATCATTACCCCTTCACCCAGGTTCACTGCCATCTCTACCGACTGGCCGATACGCTTGGCTATTTCTTTATTTAATGCAAATCTGTCTACCACTGCGTCTATGGTATGTTTTTTGTTCTTATTTAGCGTTGGCAGGTCATCTATTTCATAAATCTTGCCGTCCACGCGCACACGGGCATATCCGGCTTTTGCAAGCTCTTCAAAGACATATTTATGGACGCCTTTCCTGTCACGAATAATAGGTGCCAGTATCATGTACTTAGCACCCTTTTCCATTGCCATTATCTGCTCTATGATCTGAGGGATGGTCTGCTTTTTAATCTCCTTGCCGCATAGCGGACAGTGAGGCACACCGATGCGCGCATATAGGATGCGAAGATAATCATATATTTCCGTAACGGTGCCAACGGTGGAACGGGGGTTTCGGGTAGTGGATTTCTGATCTATGGATATCGCCGGCGAGAGACCATCTATCTGATCCACATCGGGCTTTTCCATAAGCCCTAAGAATTGGCGGGCATATGAAGATAAACTCTCTACATATCGCCTCTGCCCTTCTGCATAAATAGTGTCAAAAGCCAAAGAGGACTTTCCTGAACCGGAAAGTCCTGTAAACACAACTAATTTATCCCTTGGGATAGTGACATTTATATTCTTTAGGTTGTGTTCGCGAGCACCGCGAACGACGATTTTATCCTGCATTGCTTACGCCTCTTGACACTGACAACCGCGGAAAATCCACTGACTGCCACTGAAAGTTAATTAAATAACAAAACAATGGAATAACGGAATAACTGAATAACTGGTTGTAAAACTTAGCCCTTAAAAAAACGAGCATAATAGCGGAAACCTCACCATTATACAGATTTTTTTCAAAACTTACAAGAGTTTGTTACGGTCCATAACATATTGGACTTTTTAATAGGTATAAAGTTATTCACA
>CAZTWZ010000061.1:0-4771 GCA_964617835.1 uncultured Candidatus Saccharibacteria bacterium
GCGACACTTATACTCTCTTATCGCGCCAATACCGAAAGCGAGCTTAAGAAAAAACTGCTAAAAAACTTCGATGAAACAGTGATTGATAAGGTTATTCTTAAGCTTAAAGGGCAAAACTTTTTAGATGATAATGATTTTGCAGAAAGGTATGCAGAGAATAGTAAAAAAGGTAAAAAACTGGTTAGGTTAGAGCTTTTTAAAAAGGGGGTTGATAAAGAACTGATCGAAAAAGCACTGGATGCAAAAAGTGATGATGTGGAGATCGAAAATGCCCAAAAAACAGCCGAAAAAGTGCTGAAAAAATATAAAAGTGAACCAGAAATAGTTCAAAAAAAGAAACTCTATGAAGCCCTAACCCGCAAAGGCTTCTCATATGATATTTATAAAGAAATTATAGAAGATATCCTATAAATTGGTTATAATAAGTCTTGTTAATAAAGAGGATATTTATATATGTGTGGAATAGTTGGATATATTGGTAAGAATAATACTGAGAATACCCTCCTTGAAAGCTTGAAAAGGCTTGAATATAGAGGTTATGACTCTGCAGGTCTGGCAATAGTTGAGAATGGAAAGTTAAGATCAGAAAAGGCACTTGGAAAGATAGTCAATCTAGAAAGCAAGTTATCAAAGAATATCATAAAGGGAACTGTAGGTATTTGTCACACACGGTGGGCAACACATGGGAAGCCAACAGAGAAAAATGCTCATCCTCACTTCAGCTGTGACGGTAAGATAGCTGTCGTACATAACGGAATCATTGAAAACTACCAACACTTAAGAGATGACTTAAAAAAGAAAGGTCATAAGTTTGTATCTGAAACTGACTCCGAAGTACTCGCTCACTTGGTAAAAGACTTCTACGATGGTAACTTACTAAAAGCTGTACAAAAAGCTCTAAGATGTACTGAAGGAACCTATGGTATTGCCGTCGTATCTAGTGAAAATCCAGAGGAAATAATAGCTGCAAGAAAGGGCAGCCCCTTAATACTCGGTATAGGAGATGGAGAAAACTATATCGCATCAGATGTTTCGGCTATTCTGGGTTATACAAAGCAAGTGGTTTATCTTAATGATGGAGAGATTGCTAGAGTCACAAAAGATAAATTTGAAATAACGGATACATATAATAAAAAACTCAAGTCCGATGTTTGCGAAGTAGAGTGGTCTCTAGAGGAGTCACAAAAGGGGGGTCATGAGACTTTTATGATAAAGGAAATTCTTGAACAACCAGATGTTATAAAGAACTCTACGAGGGGAAGATTGATACTAGAGGAAGGTCTCGTGAAGCTTGGTGGACTAGAGTCAGTAGAAGAAAAACTCAAAAAAATCGATAGAATCATCATACTTGCATGTGGCACAGCCAGATATGCCGGGCTCATAGGCGAGTACATGCTGGAAGAGTATGCAGAGATACCAGTGGAAGTAGACTTTGCATCGGAATTTCGTTATAGAAAGCCAGTAATAAATGAAAAAACTGCAGTTATTGCTGTCAGTCAGTCAGGAGAAACGGCAGATACTATAGCTGCTATCAGAGAAGCAAAGAGAAAGGGCGCCCTGACACTTGGTATAGTAAATGTAGTCGGCTCAACCATAGCTAGAGAAACAGATGCGGGAGTCTATAACCATGCTGGTCCTGAGATAGCTGTCGCTTCAACAAAGGCCTTTACATCTCAAGTCACTGTTTTGGCCCTTCTGACAGTAATGCTTGGGAGACAAAGAAATATGTCTTTGGTTATGGGCCAAAGAATAGTAAAAGAAATAGAATTCTTACCGAAAAAAGTTGATAAAATTCTTAAACAAAAAAACGATATTAAAAAATTAGCAGAGAAATACTCAAAATATCAAAACTTTATGTACTTGGGAAGAAAATACTGTTTTCCACTAGCTGAGGAGGGGGCTCTCAAGCTAAAAGAGGTGACATATATCAATGCAATAGGTCTAGCCTCGGGTGAGATGAAACACGGCTCTATAGCCCTTATAGACAAAACCTTTCCTGTTTTTGCTATTGCACCGGAAGATAGTGTTTATGAAAAAAATATTTCAAACATTGAGGAGATAAGAGCTAAACAAGGACATATTATAGCTATCACAACTGAAGGAAATAAGGGGATTAAAAAACTGGCAGATGATATCGTCTATATACCCAAAACCCTAGAGATGCTGACACCAATCTTAGCAGTTGCCCCACTCCAACTCTTTGCATACTATGTAGCAGGCTATAAAAAACTAGATGTGGACAAACCACGTAATCTTGCAAAATCTGTTACAGTTGAGTAGTAGCTACTCTATTGTTTCCAAATAGGTATCTATTGTTTCTCTAGCACATCTATCAACTGAGAACTTTTCCCCTGCTTCTTGCTCTGCTCTATCAACTATTTCCTGTATTTCATCAAAGTTGTCAAAAACCTTCTTTATTGCATCAGCTATAGCCTGGTTTGGTACTTTTTGCTATAAATCCTGTTTTTTCGTCCTCAACTATTTCCTTCAAAGCTCCGGCGGGTGTCACTATGACTGACTTCTTAACGAGCATTGCTTCAATAACGCTTATGCTTCAATTTCTTTGTATCCTTAGTAGAGAGATCAGTATTCCTAAAAGTCCAAACATTATCAGGGACATTTGAGGGAATTGAAGAACGTCCGTAAAGATCCCCTGGATAAAAAATGCTACTGCCGAGGTCGTTATTCCAAGCGCTAACATCTTTAAAAGTCTATCATCAAGCTTCTGATATATCGCCACTCCTGTATAAAAAACCGCACCCATAAAGAAAAGAAAAGCTAAAATGCCAGCTAATCCCTGTTGCACTAAAATTTGCAGGAACTGATTATCAGTGTTTTGCATCGGCACTGCCCCGCCCTGGATTCCTTCCATATATACTATTGACGGACTTGTTTTAAAAGCCACCTCTCCCCCGTACATTCCAGGACCCACACCAAAAAAAAGATGTTGAGGAAAAATATGGAAAATATTATTTGTTGTCCATATCCTGCCCGAGACAGCAGATATATCGCTATAACGACTATCAAAGATCGCTAAAAAACGATAAAAATATTCTTTTGGAACCATTAAAGCCACGGCGATTGATGCCGGTATAATAGCTAATATGTACTTAGGACTATAAATGAAGAAAAAGAAAATCAGACCAATCGCAAACCCTATCCACCCGCCCCTGGAAAATGTTAAAACAAGAGCAACTGACATCGTTAGAAGTAAAGGTATCATTAAAAGTTTATATTTGAGCCTGTCTACCCCTAAAAATAGTCCAAGCGTAATAAAGAAAAAAATATTTATATAACCGGAAAATATGATTGGATTATCCAGCGTTGAGAAAACTCTAGTTCCGATACTCTCATATCCCTCTATCCACTGAGGTGTCATAACTCCTAGAAGGTACTGACCAATGCCAACAGTTGATAAAACAAAAATAACCGCTAGATTGAAAACCAAAAATATAACTAATGATTTCCTTGTATTAAATATCATTCGCCCTATATAAAAAATGGCAAAATAAGAAAGCCAAATGCAACCTTCATAAAAAATATTCTCCATTTGCCCATAGGTTAAGAGGCTGAAAAGTGCCGAGATAGTCAAACTAAAAACAAGAAATAAGACACCAAGATCAACAAGAGTAAAACGAATGGGCTTGGAGCTTTTACTTTTTCCTCTTAAAAAAAGCAAGACAGCTATTATTAATAAAACAACAGGGACTATAAGAGTATATAAATCTCCTATAGGATAGGCACCTTTAAGCCAGCTTTTAAGTGATGTGAAGAGAAATATGAAAAAAAATAATATTAGAGCCGAGTAACTCAAAACCTGATGATTTGTCTCTGGTCTAACTCTTTGAATGAATCTTTGAATAAAACCAAGAAGTTTACTGCTTTCCATGACTCCTGGATATTCAAATTTTTTATCCTTAAGATAGTATCTTTTTTTGAATGTTAGACTGTTTTCTGCAAATAATGAAATCTTGCCCCAAAAAGATGAGAAGAGGCTTTTCCTATATGCTTTTTTGAGAACTGTAGTTTCCATATTAAGCACCTACCGAATGTCCATAACAGTTGCTTCAAGTTCGTATTTAGATCTTAACCAGATTTTTTTACCTAAAGAAACTCTCTGATTACCAAAATAAGCGCCATCATCATAGTTATAACCTTCGCCCGAGAGAGTAATCCTTACCTCTTTAAAGTCTGGCCGCCTTGAACTAGCCGGCATGGACAAAACATCCACTCTTGCAACATTTGTTTTGACAAGCCCCCTGCCAAAATATACTTCCTTTATATCTTTTATTTTTTCAGCTACATCAGGTTGAATATCATCGGCATAAACTATTACTTGCATGGGTTCTGGTGTTTTTGTTTCTAGTCTTGGGCCAGCAGTCTTAAAGGCTACAAAACCAACAACAATGACCAGGAAAACTACAACTAAAAAATCTAATATATTTACTTTTCCAAAAAGCCTGCCATTTTTATCTAAAATCATCTATCTTATCCTTTCTTTCATTACATTATAGAAAAATTTTGGTAAAACTAAGAATCTTCCAAATCTCCTTGGATCTTGAACCAAACGATAAACTCCTTCCATATAAATATTCCGTATAAACTTCGGCGCTCTTTTCTCCACACCCGACCAGTACCTGAATGTTCCGCCAACCCCCATACAAACTACTCCAAGCTTTTCCTTGTTTTTAACTATCCAGCTTTCCTGCTTTGGGCATCCAAGACCAACATATACAAAGTTTGGTTTTAACTCCTGAATTTCTTTGATAAT
>CAZTWZ010000062.1:0-4701 GCA_964617835.1 uncultured Candidatus Saccharibacteria bacterium
TTTTCATACCTCCTATTTTAAGATGAAAAAGTGCAAAAAGTGTTTGCACATTACCGTATTTAGTTAAGTGTCAACTAAAGATTATTTACTGTTTATTTTCTTTTTTTCTGACTCAACTTGAAGTACATAGAACTGTAGTTTATCTTCCATTTTCATAATAGAGATTAGGTCGCCTTCTTTGAATTCACCCGAAAGCATCCCTTCGGCCAAAGGAGATTCTATTAAGTTTTCGATGGTTCTTCGCATTGGACGAGCGCCATTCTCTACATCATAGCCTTTTTCTATGAGCAATCTTTTAGCGCTCTCTGAAACCTTTATAGTAATATTTTTTTCTTTCAATCTTTTTTGCAGATCTTTCAGCTGCAGATTTACAATTTTTTTAACATCTAGCCGTGAGAGCGCTTTAAAGACCACTATTTTATCAACACGATTTATGAATTCCGGACGAAATTTCTTTTTTACAGTCTCCATTACTTCTTCTGATATTTTCTTATGTAGGGCATCCAACTCTTTTTCTTCACCTGCAGTTTCTGCGCTAAATCCAAGCTTTGCTGTCCTAAACATTCGCTCAGCCCCAACATTTGAAGTCATTATGATAATAGTATTTCTAAAGTCTACCCTGAGTCCTTTCGCATCTGTAAGATAACCATCTTCCAGAATCTGCAGAAACATATTGAAAACATCCGGATGGGCCTTTTCTATCTCGTCCAGAAGAATCACCGAGTAGGGTTTTCTTCTAACCATTTCTGTCAGCTGCCCGCCTTCATCATAACCAACATATCCCGCAGGAGCACCTACGAGCCGCGCGATATTATGTTTTTCCATAAATTCACTCATATCAATCTTAATAAGCATATCTTCCGAGTTAAACATCTCCCCCGCCAGGACTTTTGCCAGTTCAGTTTTTCCTACGCCTGTAGGACCAAGAAAGATAAATGTCCCGATAGGCCTTTTTTCGTTTGAGATACCTGTCCTTGAGCGCCTTATAGCCCTTGCCACTTCTTTAATCGCTTCATCCTGGCCGATTATTCTTTTTTTCAGATTTTTCTCCATATTCAAGAGACTTTCGCTCTCTTTTTTGATTAGACGCGTTATCGGTACTCCAGTTGTTATAGAGATAACTTCTGCAATATTTTCAGCTGTAATCTCCGGTTCATGATAAGATTTAGTTGCCTTTTTCAGATTTCTAATCTTCGCTTCCAGAAGCTCTTCTTTTTGCTTATACTCTGCTGCCAAGATATATTTAGCGCTAAGAACCGCTTCCTCTTTCTTGGCAATAATCTTTTTCAGTTCTTTTTCCAGACTTTTTAAGGTCTTTGAGGGGCTTTTGCCACTTTTGATTTTTAAAAGGCTCGCCGCTTCATCTATCAAATCAATAGCTTTATCCGGCAAAAATCTGTCAGAAATATACCTTTTTGACATTTTGATTGCAGCTTCAAGCGACTCATCAGTTATCTTTACTTTGTGATATTCTTCATATTTAGGTCTTATGCCTTTAAGTATTGCCATCGTTTCATCTGGAGTTGGTTCATTTAAAGTGATTGGCTGAAATCGCCTCTCAAGGGCAGCATCTTTTTCAATATACTTTCTATAATCATCAAAGGTTGTAGCGCCAATGACCTGAATTTCTCCCCGAGAGAGAGTTGGCTTCAATATATTTGCAGCGTCAATAGCCCCTTCCGCCGCCCCGGCACCAACTATAGTGTGAAGCTCATCAATAAAGAGGATTATATTTTTATCTTTTTTTAACGCTTCAACTATCTTTTTTAGACGATCTTCAAACTCGCCCCTATATTTTGTACCGGCAATAACGCTTGCCATATCAAGCATTAAGATCCTTTTTCCCGATAGCTGTTCGGGAACCCTTCCAATAACAATCCTTTGAGAAAGACCTTCAACTAAAGCAGTCTTTCCAACCCCTGGCGCGCCAATAAGTACCGGATTATTTTTTGTTCTTCTGTTAAGGATTGAAATAACTCTGGAGATTTCCTTATCACGGCCGATTATAGGATCAAATTCACCTTTTTTTGCTTTTTCTGTGAAGTCAATACTGTAAGTTTCAAATATTTTATCGTCATTTGCTCCTTGTTTTAGAGTATAATCTTTGCCCATTCCCATGGGGTTCCCATCTGAAACATAGTCTTCTCCATAAACACCCATGTTTTCCTCTGAACCTCTTTGCAAAAACTTATCCAGCTCACTTGCAAGAGAGGATATCTGAATATTGCCTTTTTTCAGCATTATATAAGCACTAGATTTCTTATCCATAAGAAGCGCTCTCAAAATATGTTCTGTTCCTATATAGTTAGAATGATAATTCTTACCAAGCCCCATAGCTATCTCCAGGGAATTCTTTGCTGTTTCCGTTAGAGTGGCAAGAGAATGAGAGTCTTCAGAACTTAATTGAAAATCATGATTAGTTGGAAATTTTGCTATCTCATTTGAGAAATCCATACTTTTTAGGAGCTTTGAACCAATAGAATCAGTAACAAGATAAATACCAACCAAAATATCATCAGTGCCTATATCTGTTTTTTTGGTCTTTGCTATTTCCTGGGCATTTACAAGACATTGCTTTGCATTACTTGTAAATCTGGCGAATAGGTTGAAGTGTTGCATGTTTCCCCCTTTAAATCTCAATCTTTGAGATTTATCCTCCGAAGCTTTATGCGCAGGAGGACCTGATTAAATTTCTTTCCACTCAAATTTTCAAATTCTATTGCTTTGAGGGTTCATTTCCTTTGTCCTGTACCGACTTAGCCTTAATGGAGACAGGATCTTTTGCGGGTTTGGATTTATTTTCTGTTTCTTTAGCAGAAGCAGCTTCTTTATTCAGAACATCTTCCACGCTTGATTTTTCTTGAATGGCTTTCTCCTCTTTTGGATCTTTCTTCTTATCCTTTTTTGCATTTTCAGATTTAGTTTTTTTCTCTGCTTCTTCTACCACCTGTTCAGCAATTGTTTCTCCTGCATATGGCGCTTCTCTTTGCTCGCTCCCCTCTATCGGCTTCTTTTTATCTTTTATAATCTTTGATACTTCTTTATCCGGAGTTTTTTCCTTTTCGTCTGCCTTCTTTTCTACCTTGGTTTTTCCAGAAGAAGTCTCTTCTGCCTTAACGTCCCTGGAAACATCTTCTTGTGAACTAATACTTTTAATTATCTCATCTTCTAAATCAGCTGCCTTCTTTTGAGGCTCTGCCTTCTGAGCTGCCAGCTGGACACCTTCAACTCCGGCATCATCAGCCCCAGCGATATCTACGTTCCATCCGGTAAGTTTAGCCGCCAAACGGACATTCTGGCCTTTTTTACCAATAGCCAGAGATAGCTGATCCTCGGGAACCTTTACAGTTGCTTTTTTTTCTTTTTCATCTATTTCAACTTCTATCACCTTGGCTGGTGAAAGTGCATTTATAATATACGTTTTGATGTCTTTATCCCAGAGGATGATATCTATTTTTTCATCACCGATTTCATTCATAACCGACTGAACACGGCTTCCGCGTTGCCCGACAAGGGCTCCGACAGGATCTATATTTTCTTCATCAGTATGTACGGCAATCTTTGTTCTTTCTCCGCCTTCGCGGGCAATTGACTTAATTTCTATTGTACCTGCCATTATTTCCGGCACTTCCATTTCAAAAAGTTTCTTAACCATATCCGGATGAGCTCTGGAAAGAATTATTTGGGGACCTCGTATTGCACTCTCAACTTTTACAATATATACCTTGGCTCTCTGTCCTGTATAGTAGTGTTCACCTGCCATTTGTTCAGACCTATAAAGCACACCGGTTGCTTTCCCGAGATCAATAATGACAGTGTCTCCCTCTACTCTTTGAACAACACCATTAACAAGTTCATTCTCTTTATCTTTAAACTCTTCAAAAACCATGTCTCTTTCAGCCTCACGAATTCTCTGAATTATAACCTGCTTGGCTGTTTGCGCCGCAATTCTCCCGAAATCTGCCGGAATATCTAAAATTTCTACCGTATCGCCTGCCTTTGCACCTTTCTTTACTTTACTCGCATCAGTAACACTTATTTGCGTCATCTTATCTTCTACTTCATCCACCACTTCTTTTGTTACATATACTTTTATTGCGCCCGAATCTTCATCTATATCAACCCTGACCTCTTGATCGCGCGAACCATAATCTTTTTTATAGGCACTGGCTAGAGCCGCTTTAACTGTTTCCATAACAATATCACGAGAAAGATTTTTCTCCTCGCAAATCTGACCTATTGCTTTTGCAAATTGTACCTGCATTTTTGTTTTCCTCCTTGCCCTTCGCAGTTTTTATCCAGCATATCCTTATACAATGTTGGATTATACAAAGAAGGGTCTTTTCCGATTAGCCACATTTTTCCTGATTAATCTATATTTAATTTACTAATTATACCCGATCTTTACAACTGACATTTGAACAAAAATATCACCCTTTTCTTGTAGAAGAATAGTGCTTTTGCTTAAAATGACGCTAAAAGATTATAAAAGCCGGAAAAACTTCCGACCTATTCTCATTATATACAAAGTACAGAAAATGTCAATAACCACTTTAGAGTTATATAAACTTATTGGAACAGATTCATCTCTCAAACTAAGATAAACTAGAGGTGGAAAGGAGGAGAACTGTTTCATGAAAGAACTACTAACTGACTTGACTGAATCTGAAGCAAGGAAGAAATTAAGGGGTAATTTAGGTC
>CAZTWZ010000063.1:0-4602 GCA_964617835.1 uncultured Candidatus Saccharibacteria bacterium
ATTTTATCTGCTTTTTAAGGAGAAAAAACCACCAAAAAAAGTTCATTAGACCGAACTACAAAAGGGTAAAACTAACTTTCAACGAACGATTAAAAATAAGGGCGCTTGCGCCCTCTTACTTCTTCCTTATAGTGCTTTGCTTAATATTATAAACTTCTTTACGGCAAAAATGTCTTAAAAATTCTTTTTACTTTATTTATAGCAACTCCCACTTGCCTGGAGCCTCCTTTATGTTCAGCCTCTTCGTGCTGATATAGTAAAAGCCCTACAGCCACGGAAAACCTGGGATCATAAATCTTATCAACCATACCCTTTAGGTTATGCGGTTTCCCTATCACACAAGGAAGCTTAAGAACATCCTTGCCTACAGCATCTATATCCTCTATCTTTGTTCCGCCTCCGGTAATTATTGCTCCGCCGGGAAGCTGTCCATCACGTTTAATTTTTTTCAGTTCATTTTTCACTAATGTAAATATCTCTCTCAGTCTCGCTTCTGTTATCTCGGCTACATGTTTCCTTGGAATAATCCCTTCTTCATTCATATCAATCTCAGATAAGTCAATCTTTTCTCTTTCCGGTACCATTGAGGCTAGAGAAGTGCCATATTTTAGCTTTACTTTCTCAGCAACATCAATAGAGGTTCTGAGCCCTATAGCGAGATCATTTGTTATATGCGCCGAACCCACAGGCAAAACACTGGTGTACAGGGGTCTTTCTTCTTCATATACTATGATACCGGTTGTACTTGCACCTATATCAATAATGACACAACCCAGCTCCATCTCACGCCTTGAAGCAACGGCTTTTGCCGCTGCTATGGGATTGGCTATTATATCTTCTTCTTGAACGCCTGCCTGAGTAATGCATTTTTTGAGGTTTTTAACAGCAGGCTGGGAAACGGCTATAAGCTGAACTTCTCCTTCAAGCCGAACGCCCGTCATGCCAACAGGATCTTTGACCCCTTCCTGGCCATCAACGCTATATATCCTGGGGATGACATGCAGTATTTCCTTGTTTGCGGGTATTTGCACTGCCTGGGCTGCTTCATCAACCCTCACCGTATCTTCATATGTTACTTCTTGATTTGCTCTGCCAACCGCGACAACACCTTTTGAGTTAAAAGAAGTAATATGGCTGCCATTAATATTGATTGTTGCTGATCCCAGTTCCACGCCTGCCATTCTCTCTGCTATTTCCATACTTTCAGAAATACCGCTCACAGTCTCTTCTATTTCATTTACAATACCCTTTCTAACACCTGTATTAAAGGATGTTCCGATACCGATTATACTCAACTCATCCTTCTCATCAGTTTTTCCGACTACAGTTGTAATCTTAAAACTTCCTATATCAAGCCCTACAAATATTTCTTCTTCTTTAGCCATAAATTTTTAACTTTTAATTTTTAACTTTTTCCTTTGATAATTATAGTATACTTCGGTTTACCTTTGCAAACAAAATAAAATGATTCCGACTATTGAAGACGGGGCGCTTATCCCGACATCACAAACAAAATTAATTTCTAGCATGATTTTTGCGAGACGAGAATAAAGTGAGTGAAGATTATAAAAAGAATTTTGTTTGAGCGAAGCAAGTTAATTTTTTTATACCTGAACGAACTGCAATTTGACATCTCGCAAAAATCGTTAGCTAGCAGTTTTTTTAAACTTTTTGCTGCCAAAAAGTTTAAAATAATAAGATTGATTTATATAGATTCCCGATCGGGGTCGGGAATGACAATGGATGAAGAGATCCTTCACTATGTTCAGGGTGACAAATACTGGCTTTAAGGTTTTTATTTTGTCAGTATTTCATAACCCTTTCTCGTCACTGCAATAGTGTGCTCAAAGTGAGAAGTCAGCCCCCCATCTACACTTTTATAAGTCCATTTATCCGGCGCTATTACAAGCTTAAAGCCTTTCTCACAAATCATAGGTTCCAGCGCTAGAGTCATACCCTCTTCTAAAATAACTCCTGTTTTCTTCTTGCCAAAGTTGGGGATAGATGGTTCCTCATGAATATCTCTCCCTATTCCATGGCCTGCCAGACAGCGAACTACAGAAAATCCTCTGTCTTCTATATACTTTTGTGTAGTAGCTGAGTAGTCGCCGAGGTAAGCACCATCCTTGATCTTTTTCGCACCTGCAAAGAATGACTTCTGCACAACATCTATCAGCTTTATTTTTGCAGGATTAATTTTTCCAACACCAAAAGTTATTGCAGCATCAGTATTAAATCCCTTATACAGTACGCCAAAATCCAGCGAAATAATGTCTCCCTCTTTTATAACCTTCTTATCTGAGGGAATGCCATGAACTATTTCATCATTCACCGATGTGCAAATGCTGGCAGGAAAACCTTGATAGTTTTTAAACGCAGGTTTTACTTTGTACTTGAGGCATAGTCTGCCTACATACTTATCTATATCCTCAGTTGTAACGCCAGGTCCCGTAAACTCATGCGCATCTTTTAAAATAGCAGCAAGTATTTTGCCGCCCTCTCGCATTATCTCTATCTCTCTACTGTTTTTTATAGTAATCATGCTTTTTGTCCTTCCGGACTGAGTTTATCCGACCATTGGCGGAATCCGGAATCTATTTAATCTGCCATCCTGAACTAGATTCAAAGTGGCAGGAATAATTATTTATAGTAGTCATCTAGCTTTTTAAATATTCTTTCCGAAACCTCATCAAAGGTACCAATGCCATCTATCTCAATAAGTTGGCCCTTTTCCTTAAAGTGGTTAATTATGGGTTGGGTGTTTTTCTTAAAAATCTCTATCCTTTTTTTAATTACATTTACATCTACATCATCTGATCTTAGCTCAAGCTTAGTACCGCACTTCGGACATTTGCCCTTCCCGACTTGAAAATAATCGCATTTAGGGCAAATATACCTCTTTGATAGTCTTTTAAACGCCTCCTTCTCGTTGATCAATATATTGATAGCAACTATATCAAATTGGTATTTGTTAGATAATCTTTGAAACATCTCAAATTGGCTTTCGGATCTGGGAAATCCATCAAAAAGAATCTTCTCTCCCTCCGGAAGAGTCTGAATTTTTTCTTCTATTACGCCTTCTACCATTTCGTCGGGGAAAAGATTGCCTGTCTTCATCAGCTCCTGCATCTCTTTGTTTGTCTTCATTTTCTCCCTTAAAAGCTGTCCGACAATAATATCTGTAAAGCCGCCATATCTTTCTTTTATTCTTTCCCCTTGTGTGCCCTTACCAGAGCCCTGCATTCCAAAAATTACTAGAACATTCCTCATTTTAATAACCCTTTGTCATTCCCGCGGAGGCGGGAACCCAGAACTTATTTATATAGATTCCCGCCTCCGCGGGAATGACAGCTGAATGAATATTTTTTCCTCTGCCTCTTCCATTATATCACGATCTTTTTTATTTTCATGGGTATAACCAAAAAGGTGGAGGGCACCATGTATCAATGTTTTTATAATAGACCCCTTCAAGCTGTCACCCTCCCTATATTTATCAATGAGCTCTGTGCACAAGAGAATATCTCCTTCATCTCCATAGTCAAAGGAGAGCACATCAGTCGGCTCATCTTTCTTTCTGTACTCCAGGTTCTTCTTTTGAATATCTTCAGCACTAACAAAGACTATGTTAATGGTTTTGTCATGGTTTTTTACTTTTAACTTTTTGTTTCTAACTTCAAAAAAAACAGCCTCTACTGCTTCTTTTAGCTGTTTCTTTGTTAGACCGCTTTTATTAAAGTTCCCGACAATATTTATGTTAGCCATTTCGTCCTTTGGACGCTCCGACTAAAGCGTCGGAGGTAATCCTCAACTATTTAATTCCTCCTCTAGCATTTTTCTGACAACCTGTCCGTCAGCGCTCTGGCCAATCTCTTTCATTACCATGCCCATTACCTGGCCAAAGTTAACCGTCTCGTCCGCTTCGCTGATTTTACCGGCAATGACCTTGCGAATATCTTCTTCACTCATTTTCTCGGGTAAATATGTTTCAATGACGACTAGCTCCCTTTTTTCCTTTTCTGCAAGATCATTTCTTCCGCCTTTTTTATACTGTGCAATAGAATCCTTCCTTTGCTTACTCTGAGTGTTCAATACTGTAAGAGCATCATCATCTGTAAGTTCACCTTTTTTTGCTATCTCGGCATTCTTTAGGGCGGTTTTCAGCATTCTTAAAACAGACAGCCTAGTTTCCTCATGGTTTTTAAGCGCCTGTATAAGATCACTATCTATTTTATTAACAATACTCAAGTTAAAGCCCCTTATATAGCTGTTGCTTGATTTTATAATCTTTTCTGGCCTTTTTTCGAATAGCTATTGCGCGCTGTTCTTTTTTTGATAGCGCCTTTTGATGGTATTGCCTTTTCCTGGCATTGGTAACTGTACCGCTTTGCAAGACCTTGCGATTGAATCTTCGCATAAGGTTTTCAAAAGTCTCTTTGTCTTTTCTGATTACAGTCTGCAAATGTAAACTCACCTCCTTAAAGTGTTTTTTGTTAGCTTTTAGAGCCCTTATAATAACACGGATTTTGCCTTATTTCAAGACTTTTTCCGGAGTTATATAAACTTATTGGAACAGATTCATCTCTCAAACTAAGATAAACTAGA
>CAZTWZ010000064.1:0-4555 GCA_964617835.1 uncultured Candidatus Saccharibacteria bacterium
ATAAAGAGGAAGCCCCAAAAAAGAAAACAAAAATTTCAAAACCGGAAACAAGCATAGACTTGCCTGAGGAGAATAAAGAAATATTGAAAGAGGTTAAGGAGAGCTTTAATAAAAAAGAAGTAACCAAAGTAAAAAGGGAAGAAACGCCAAAGACTCCAGTCGATTTACCCAAAGAACAAAACAATCCACTTAAAACTGCAATTTCAGAAGATATGACAATTCGAGAGGCATCTCAGGCGAGTGCAGCAGAAAAAACTCCTACATTGAATACGGTGGAGACAAAAACAGATTCTCCGCAAGCTATAGCAGACCAGGAAACGCCCCAAGCAATTTCCGTAAATGAACATCCAAAGATTAAACATCAGGAAAGTGCTTTTATTAGTGAAAAAGATCCTTATGAAGAAGAAGATAAAGAATCAAACTCTATTGGGGAAAAGCCGCCAGCAGCAAAAAAGGAAGAAAAAATTCAAGAACTAGAGATATAAAAACCTATCTTATTTTAGTGTAATTCTACTCCCCTTATACGAACGTCGAACTCTTGGGTGGTGTTTTTTAGTTCGTTAATATATTTAGAAAAATACTCTTTGTTCTGTACTATTTTATAACTCTCAGGATATTCTTTTTCTAAAATTTGAGAGAACACCTTGCCGGCTCCCCGTATATTAATAAGCTCAAACCAGTAATAATCAGCATAATCTCTTGTATTTTTAATAACTTTTTTAATGTCAACTAAATTTGGGATTATCGGGCTGACAAAAGCGTATGTTGTGATATTATTCTTTTTCAGTACCTTCATTGCCTCAATTCTTCGTTTGTTCGTTGGTGAGTCTGGCTCAAAAAGATCTTTTTCTTTTCCGGCAAACGAGTTAACTGTAAAACCCACTTCTACTGAATTGAATTGTTTTAAAATGTCTATATCTCTTAAAGCCAAATCTGACTTTGTTAATATGGATAGCTCAATATTTTTATCCATATTTTCCAGAATTTTTCGCGTCAGGTTTAAGTTTTTCTCAATTGGCTGATATGCATCACTTACTGAACTCATAAAAACCCGACCCTTGATATATCTGCCCTTCACAAGGTCCGGAGCATTTATTTTGGCCTCAATCCAGGACCCCCATTCACCGTATTCTCTCCACCTGCCCATAAAACGCGCATAACAATAACTGCAGCCATGTCCGCAGCCTACATATTGATTTACCGCCCAGTCACAGCTTGGTATCTTTGCTTTGGTAAAGATTTCTTTTGCCTCGGTTTTAATTATTTTTGGCTTCATAACTAAAGTTTATATCAATAATAAGAGTATACAAGTATACAAAAGTTCCTTGTCCACAAGAAAAAGGGCTTTTTAAACAGCCAAAACACAGAAAATATACTTTATACAGTATGGAGTATTGGGTATAATGTATTCAGTATTAATAAGATATTTTTAAAATTTGAATTTGGGATTTGTTTAGGATTTCAATATTCGGATTTAGGGCTTAAAGGCTAAGGAATTTCTCTGCTTTCCACTAGCGTGGTAGCGATCGAAATGACAAATAATTAATTAAGGAGAGATTGTGGCACGGATAGCGCTTTATAGAAAATACAGGCCTCAGGACTTTAGTGAAGTTAGCGGGCAGGAACATATAATGAAAACCCTGCAAAATGCTGTTAAGACTTCCGGTTTTTCTCATGCCTATATATTCTGCGGGCCGAGAGGTACAGGAAAGACATCGGTAGCGCGGATAATGGCAAAGGCAGTGAATTGTCAGAAACAAAAAGATGGCAACCCTTGCAATAAGTGTGCACATTGTATATCTATCAGCAATCAGACTGCACTGGATATTATAGAAATAGATGCCGCGTCAAATCGGGGCATTGATGAGATTCGTGATTTACGTGAAAAGGTAAAATTTACTCCAAGTAAACTTAAGTTTAAGGTCTTTATTATTGATGAAGTTCATATGCTTACAAAAGAGGCCTTTAATGCCCTTTTAAAGACGCTGGAAGAGCCACCCGAACATGCACTTTTTATAATGGCAACAACAGAGATACACAAAATACCGGCAACCGTAATATCCAGGTGCCAGAGATTTGACTTTAAGAGAATTGGCAGGAAGGAGCTTGAAAGGGGGCTTTCCGAGATAGCCAAAAAAGAAAAGATAAAAATACAAAAAGAAGCAATCATTACTATCGCCCGAGTCAGCGAAGGCGGTTTCAGAGATGCTATATCTATCCTTGATCAGATCTCCATGAATGTTAAGGGTAACATCTCAAATACAGACGTGATAGACCTTTTGGGTATAATTGATGGCGGCAAGATTGAAAAAATAGCGAAAATGATTGAAGCGGACAATAAAAAAGAAGCATTAGAGTTTTTGAATAGCCTGCTGCAAAAGGGCGCGGATATAGCCCAGTTGACAAGGGGTCTAATGGCTCTGTATAGAGAAAAAATAAAAGATACCTTAGAGGATAATGGTTTGGCAGGGGAATACGTTTATGCTATAGAAACTTTAAGCGAGTGCAATCGTAACTTTAAACATGCTTTGTATCCGCAACTTTCATTGGAGATAGCTATTATAAAGATTATTAACACTTTTAGTAAAGAAGAAAAAGCACTGGAAAATAACAATATCGAAATCAAAAAAGAAAAGATTAAAGTGAAAAAACCGGAGGATACCAAAGAAAAAGCTGAAGGGAAAGAAACAAATAAAAATTCCAGAGAAATAAAATGGGATCAGGTTCTTTTCGAGATTAAGTCAAAAAACAACTCTATCCACGCTATGATAAGAGAGTCTGAACCGGTATTTATGGATGATGAGATACACCTCATATTTCCTTATAAATTTCACAAAGAAAGAATAGAGGATAGAAAAAACAGGGAAATTGTTGAAGAAGCGATTAGTAAAGTATGTGGCCATGGGTATAATATAATTTGTAAACTTGGACAGATAAAAAGCAGACAAGATAGTAAACCGGATTCTGCCAAAGAAAATGAATCTAAGTTAAACAAAAAAGAGAATATGGACGATATTCTGGATGTTTTGGGGGGAGAAGTAGTCGATTAGTTAAGTTTTTTAGAGGGTGGGAAGGATGATGAATGGCAAAAGAAACAGAAGGGCGCGTACCGCCGCATAACGAAGAAGCTGAGGTCTCGGTTCTTGGGGCTATCCTTCTAGAAAAAGACGCGATTATAAAGGTTGCGGATATTATAGCTCCGGATGATTTTTATTCAGATGCACATAGAATTATTTATAGCAATATGGTAGAGCTTTTTGAAAAGCACCAACCAATAGACCTAGTCACTCTTACGAACAAGTTAAAGAAAAATAAATCCTTGGAGAAAGTTGGAGGTGCCGGATATATATCAACGCTTGTAAACTCTGTGCCATCAGCTGCAAACATCACCCATTATGCAAAGATAATTGCGGATAAGGCACTTCTCAGAAAGCTTATTGAGTCATCCAGCAGTATTACAAGCCTTGCTTATGATGAAAAAGAAGATACTTCCAAGGTATTAGATGAAGCAGAGCAAAAAATCTTTCAGGTTGCCGAGAAGCATCTAAAAGATAAGTTTATTCCAATAAAAAATATTTTAGAGGATTCCTTTGAAAGGATTGATGAGCTTCATAAAGACAAGGCCAAGCTTAGAGGTGTACCAACCGGGTTTAAGGCGCTTGATAATATTCTGGCGGGGCTCCAGGCAAGCGACTTGATAGTTATAGCGGCCAGACCCTCTGTCGGCAAGACCTCTTTAGCGCTAAATATGGCTGAGAATATAGCAGGCAGGGATGGTATTCCTGTAGCCCTTTTTTCTCTGGAAATGAGCAAAGAGCAGCTTGTGGATCGTCTTTTGGCTTCTGAGGCCAAAGTAGATAGCTGGAAGCTAAGAACTGGAAACCTAAATGATGATGACTTTCCGAAGATAGGCCGGGCAATGGCGACTCTGTCAGAAGCGCCGCTTTTTATAGATGATTCACCATTAATTAATGTGCTTGAAATGAGAACTAAGGCACGACGGCTGCAATCAGAGAAGGGGTTAGGATTAATAATTGTTGATTATCTTCAGTTAATGCAGGGTAAGAATCTGGAAAACAGAGTTCAGGAAATATCTGCAATATCCAGAGAGTTAAAAGGTTTGGCCCGAGAGCTTTCGGTACCGGTTATGGCTCTTTCGCAACTTTCAAGAGCAGTAGAGTCGCGGCCAGATAAAAGGCCGATACTTTCCGATCTTCGTGAATCCGGCTCTATAGAGCAGGACGCAGATGTGGTTATGTTCATATATCGTGATGAACTATATAACTCTGACACAGACAAGAAAGGTATTGCAGAAATTATTATAAGAAAGCATAGAAATGGACCTATAGGAAATGTGGATCTTCTTTTCAAGCAAGAACAGGTGGCATTTCGAAGTATTGACAGAAAACACGTAGAGAAATAATTTTCATGCAAAAAGCCCGGCAGAACCGGGCCTTTTGTTTTATTATGATCAATCAGCATTAGCTGCTCCAGGACTACGAGAACCGAGCCTTCAGGAAGAGTCCTGTTTTACGCTTTATTCGGTCTAATGGAA
>CAZTWZ010000065.1:0-4538 GCA_964617835.1 uncultured Candidatus Saccharibacteria bacterium
AAAATAGCTCCCCGTCCGGCATATTCAGCACTGGATCTCGCAAAAAGTAAAAAAGCAGCACTTTTTCTAAGCGATTGGCAAAAAGCACTAAAAAAATATATTTAAAGAGGGGATAATTATATTCTGGTTCTGTTTGACATCACGCTTAATAATGCTAAACTTTAGAAGCATCTAGGGTATAATCTATTTATGAAAAGGTTTAATGATACAATAATTAAGATTTTTATTGAGAATTGGAAGAGAGCCATCTCAATAATGATTTTTGGTTTTTTGGTTTTTATTTTTACGCCGCAGAAAACAGAAGCAGCCCTAGACAATACCAGAGTTATAGATGATAGCATTTATTATAATAAAAACTCAATGACTGAGGGGCAAATCCAAGCCTTTCTAGAGTCAAAAGATAGTTATCTTAAAAATTATGTTATTCCAAATGATGTAGTAATAGGCCCTAATATTAATGTCAAAGGATGGAGGGCTTCGCAAGTAATATATTGGAGCGCTCAATGGAACGGGTTAAATCCAAAAGTAATATTAGTTACTTTACAAAAAGAACAAAGCTTAGTGGCAAGCCCTATTCTTCCTCTTGGTCAGTATAGTTTAGATTGGGCAATGGGATATGCCTGTCCAGAGGGGAGTGATCCAAACTTAACGTATCAAGGATTTGCCATGCAGGTTGCCTGGGGTTCTTTTAATCTTAAGAGATGGTCTGATTGGGCGATTTCTCATGACTCAAATAGCTGGGGCATATACTGGGTTGGAGAAACGCTTAATATTGATGGTATCAGTGTATATCTTAGCAATGGACCCACGGCGGCTCTATATAGATATACTCCACATATTCAAACTTCTTTTGCCAGCATATATACGCTCTGGTTCGGCTCTCTAATAAAGGAAGGGTTTTACCTGGTGGCTGATGTCTCCAACCCAACTGGAGTTTATTTGGTAGAGGCTAACAATAAAAGGGGTGTTCCGGCAGATGTATATAACAGCTGGAATTTTGCTAATTATCCCATTGATTATATTAGCAATGATAGTTTCATTAGCTATAATACTGCACAAGATTTGACAAAGCTGGTCAGCGTGAATGGTCATGTGTATTTTGTTGATCGTGGAGAAAAGAAGGGCGTCCCAGACTCTAATATATTTGATATATGGGGTTTTGACTGGAACTCTATTACGCCAATATTGGAGACCACAAGGGATTATATACCAACAGGCGCAAATTTGTCTTTTCTAATTCAACTAGAAAATGCAGGGACAGTTTATTTAGTAGACAATCGAACTAAACACCCCATTCTTTCTTATAGCCTCTTGCAGTATTATGGGTATCCCGGTCAAAGAAATATCTCCATTGTTTCAAATGATTTTTCTTTGTCAGCTAATTCTAGCATTGACGGTTTTACGATTCAGGATGCTACTAACCAATTTGTTATGAGTGAAGGGCACAAAATGCTTATTTCTGATTCAGCGGTTTTAAATGCCTGGCAACTTAGCAGTGCTAACTTTGTGACGCTATCTGACTCAACTATTAATAATCTCTATTCAAAACAAGACCTTTCTTATCTTGGCCAAACCAATGGTCAGGCGGAAGTTTACTATATAGAAAACGGGACAAGGCGACCAATTAAAGATTTTAGTACGTTTACTAATTGGGGATTTAACTCAAATAGTATCTTTAAGGTTGATGAACAGATAACCAATTCCTTCGGAAGTGGTGCTTTGCTTACCCAGCTTGCCCTAAACAACAATGCTGTCTACTTGGTACAAAACAATACCTTTAGACCCATATTTGATTCAAACACCCTTAACATCTTTAAAGATAACTGGAATCTTTCCTGGGATGATATTTCTCCAATCAGTGATACACTGCTTGCCTCTAAGTCTCAAGGCGCAATCATAACCTTTCCTAGCCTTGTAACCTACTCTAACGGCGGCACAGTCTATTATATGGATACTAATGGCAAGAGACCGATCCAAAATGCCCCCACTTTAACTCATTGGGGATTTGACTGGAATAATATCTTCTACACCAGAAACAATTCATTTCTCGCATCTTATCCTTCCCCTGCACCCCTCACTGTGTTGGCTGAGAATTCAGGCACAGTTTACTTAATTGAAAACGGCTTTAAAAGACCGATTGACAGTGTAGCTTCTTTCAATAACCATGCTACTTTTGATCCTGTTTATGACTGGAATAATATTTTTTGGGTTTCAAGCCAGACATTGAGTAGTTTGCCGACAGGGAGTACGGTTTATTAAGGAAGGAAATCAAAATATGACCAAAAGATATAGAAAGTCCGTATTTTTTATAGGAGTACTTTTTTTGTTATTTATACCGACCCTTATATATAGAGAAGTAAATAGCTCGAGGGAAGACAAACAAAACATTCTTGAAGAGCCGAGGGAAGATGGGTTTACAGATAAAAACAAGGAAGATATAGTTCAGGCCTTATCTCAAAGGAAAGATATTTTACTTGAAGAAATAGAAAAAGACCCCTCTGCTATAAAGAAGTATGCTTTGTCAAAAGAAGTGAAAGACAACCTATCGGAAGAAGCAAAGGGGCTAGTTGAGCAGGAAGTGAAAACTGACGGCAAGCTGACGGTACTCATAGCGGATGACTTTAAAAACGCAAAAAGCAAAACTTCATACAAGCTAGAAAGCGCTAAAAAATACAATGTAAAGTTTATAGAAGAGCCCCAAAACCTCAAGTCTTCCGAACAGGTTACGGCAAAGGGTCTGGCTCTCGGATCAACATTAGTTTTAGATTCTGGTGAGTCTCCGTCCCTTTCCATTAATGCTCCTCCCAGAGCAGGGCTTACCGGGGCGCAAAATACGTTAGTTATCAGATTTAACTGGCTAAACGATACATCAGAACCTTTTTTAGCATCGGCGATTGATACACAGTTATATAGCGGGGCAGGTTCAACAAATGTTTTTTATCAGGAAAACTCTTATAATCAGCTTTCATTTCCGGGCGATACGAATAATGTAACAACCAGCTGGTATACTTTGACGAGTTATAATAAAGGTACCGGATGTTCGGATCCGGACATTACTAACTGGACACTAGCGGCAAACAGCGCGGCAACTACGGCTGGCTATGTACTTGGTAACTATAACAACCTTATCTACCTTTTCCCTGATAATCCTTCATGCGGATGGGCGGGACTGGGAGAAGTTGGGGGCACCCTAACCTGGATAAACGGTTACAATGACTCATCTCTCTACTCTCATGAGCTTGGGCATAATGTAGGAATGGGCCATGCTTCTAGCAAGGATTGCGGAACGAAAACCATAGATAGTTATGCAAACTGTTCAAATAGTGAATATGGCGACGGATATGATGTAATGGGAGGTTCCTGGATAAACTATCATTTTAATGCCGCCTTTAAAAACGAATCAGGATGGATCCTGCCCGGAGAGATACAGACGGTTTCTACAAATGGTACTTATACCTTAAACACGCTTGAAAGTGCAGATTCTGCGACTAAAGCCATAAAGATCCAGAAGGCGGATACAGGAGAATATTACTGGCTGGAATATAGGCAGGCTACAGGCTTTGATAGTACTCTTCCAAGTGGTGTTACGAGAGGGCTGATAGTACATGTGTTTAATGGAGTATCTGGAAGCAACTCATATTTGCTTGATATGACTCCGGCAGATGGCTGGAGTGATGTGGCTCTTTCAGATGGCACAACTTTCACTGATGGCACAAACAGTATAGTCATAACACAGGCGAATCACAGCACCAGTGCGGTTACTCTGTCTATAAACCTACCCACCCTACTCGGCTCCTACGATAATGGGGGAGTTTATTACATTGATAATGGACAAAAGAGACCAATACCGACATCAAGTGCATTTACTAACTGGGGATTTAACTGGGGCGATGTTTATTGGGCGCCTCTATCAGTTGTTAATTCTTATTCTACTGGTCAACCCTTAACTCAGCTCGCCCTAAACAACAACACCGTCTACTTAGTACAAAACAATACCTTTAGGCCTATATTTGATTCAAATACTCTCAACATATTTAAAGATAACTGGGGTATTGGCTGGGGTGATATTTATGCTATAAATGATACTCTCCTTGCCTCTAAGTCTCAAGGCGCAACCATAACCTTTCCTAGCCTTGTAACCTATTCATATGGCGGAACAGTTTATTATATGGATATTGACGGAAAAAGACCAATCCAGAATGCTCCTACCTTTACTCATTGGGGATTTAACTGGAATCAGATATTTTATACAAGAAATAACGCTTTTCTAGCTGGTTATCCTTCGCCGGCGCCCTTATCTGTTCTTGCTTCAAACAATGGATCAGTTTATCTCATTGAGAATGGCTCTAAAAGACCGATAGATAGTGCCCAATCTTTTAATAATCATGCTTCTTTTGATCCTGTTTATGATTGGAATAATATCTTTTGGGTTTCAAGCCAGACATTGAGTAGTTTGCCAACAGGGAGTACAGTTTATTAATTTTGAGTAATGTCAACTTTTTGGAACAGGGTTAGTTAATATTTTGGCTATGTACAAG
>CAZTWZ010000066.1:0-4535 GCA_964617835.1 uncultured Candidatus Saccharibacteria bacterium
CATAATACTCCTATTTTAGTCCGAGAAAAGTTGCACTTCAAAACAGAATTGGGCTGAACCTTGAAACTATTTCTGTAGGGCTTTTAGTTTTTTGGGGACTGAAAGCTCTATGGAAATTCAAAATAAACTACTCACCTGGAGGCCGAGATGAGGATCGAAGTTTTCTACATAATAAGAGGAGACTATGACCAGAAAATTAGGAAAGAGTCTTTTTCTGGTTATGGTGATGGAGATGACTCAGTGAGATATGCAGAAGAAAAAGTGGTTCGTGGTCGGGATATTGATATCTTGGCCACTGTTGTTTCTAAAAAACACTCTAAGGAGGTGAATGTCTAAGTGGGAAGTAGGACTCTACTGTCAGTTAATTCCTGATTTGGGGGAGGAAAGAGGAAAAATGAAAGATAATGCTGGATGTAAGAACAAGGGAATCTGTCAGGAGTTTTGCCGGAGTTTTTGTAAGACTCGGGCAAAGGAAACAGGGAATCGAGTAAGCAAGGCTTGTCTTGAAGCACCCTTAATGACGCAAGAGTGTATAGACCAATGGGCATCGGTCAGCACTAGGACGTCGGAGTATTGTGCCAGCTGCTTCTATTCGCTTAACGAGACTCTCAAGAGAACGATTGAGCTTCAGGACGAGAGGCCGAGCGAAGTTGTTGCCAGGAAGATTCAGGCAAGAGTCCTCAATGAAGGGCAAAAGACATATTATGCCGCATTAAGCTAATCCGGTGGCTGAAGAGTTGAAGTTTGGGATGGTCAACTGTAGATTTTGAGACACGTTGCAGATAATGTTAATCTGAGTGTCAAAGGGGGTTCAAAACCTCCCCATCCCAACATTTTGGCGAGATGGAATTTTTTAGATTCCCTAGAGGGAATTTGAATAATTTTATCTCGCTGTTTTTCTTTTTAGATAGAATTCAATTGACATTTTAAGATAAATTTAATACAATCTTATAGTCACTCATTCAAATTCAGCTACGAGTTGATATTTTAAAATAAAGATAAACCATGGATAAAATAAAAGATTTTAATTTAAAGCATATAAAAAAAGTACCCGAAGTGAAGTCCGGTGATACCATTCGTGTTCATACAAAGATTAGAGAGGGAAATAAGGAAAGAGTTCAGGTTTTTGAGGGTGTAGTGATAAAGAAGCAGGGCGGAAATAATGTTGGTGCCTCTGCTACTGTCAGAAAAATATCTTATGGTATAGGTGTTGAGAGAAACTTTTTGGTTCACTCTCCCATGATCAGTAAAATTCAAGTTGTGAAGAGAGCCAAGGTTCGAAGAGCAAACATTAGCTATCTCCGCGGTCTTACCGGTAAATCAGCGAAGCTAAAAGACAAGCAGTTTGATGCTTTGACAGTGAACGTTAAAGAAGAAGAGTTAGCGCCAGCCGATCAGATAGAGACTGATGAATCTGTTGAGATGTCTGAGGACGTTATGGCTCAAGCCGGGACAGTTAGCGCAGAAGATGTGGCAGGGAAGGAAGCAAAGGAAGCGGAAGCAGAAGATACCGGTCCAGTTGCACAAGACGAGCAAGAGGCATCCAAAAAGGAAATAGAAGAAGGGCTGGAAAAGGCAGAAGAAGATCTGGAGAAAGGAAAAAGCACAGAAGGCAAAAGAGCCGAAAAAATAGCAGAAGATCCGGCGGCCAAAGAACAGGCAGAAGAAACAAGGGGGACGCAAGAAGGACAGGGATAATAATTATTCATTATTAATCTCTAATTTGAAATTAACGAGCATTCAGGCGTAAACGTCTGGATTTTTTGTTTTTGTACTGCAATTTAAAACTACAATAGACTAGTTTAGTGTACCCATCCTATTTATTATCTTGCTGTTTCGCTATTCTGTTAATCAGTAGATTGTATGAGATAATCGTTTTACATTTAATCTTTTACATTTTACACTTAATATATGAAACCGACGCTAGACTATGAAAGAAAATATTGGAAAGAAGGCAAAAAATATGTTTGCGGAGTTGATGAAGTAGGCAGGGGTTCCTGGGCTGGTCCTATGTATGTCGGGGCGGTTGTGTTTGATAAAGGCCATGAACTCATAGATGGCGTTAATGATTCAAAAAAATTAACATCCTTAAAAAGGGAGAAGCTGCACAAAGAAATTACTGAAAGCGCATTTGCATACAGTATCGGTTCGGTAGAGCATTATGAAGTGGATAAATACGGTTTGACCTTTGCAACAAAGATGGCTATAGAGAGGGCAATTCAAGACTTAGGTTATATGATAGATGTTCTACTTATTGATTCACTCGAAATAGAGGGTATAGATGCTTTCTCAATAATGAAAGGTGATGAAGTTTGCTATAGCATTTCTTGCGCCTCAATAATCGCTAAGGTAGAAAGAGATAAATATATTTCCAGTATTCCAGAGGCGAAAGTATATCGTTTTGATAAAAACAAGGGATATGGTACAAAGGAGCACAGGGATCTTATAAAAAAATACGGTATTTCTGATATTCACAGGAAAAGCTATAAACCTATAAAGGCGCTTTGTGGTTAATACATATTTAATAGGCCGGAAAGCGGAAGATATTGCCACAGAATATCTTTCTGAAAATAAAATCAGAGTAGTTGATCGAAATTATCGTACTAGATTTGGTGAAATTGATATTATAGCGAAACATGGAAAAGAATATATCTTTGTTGAAGTGAAAGCAAAAAGCACATCCAGGTTTGGTAAGCCTTATGAGATGATTACGGGCAGAAAGAAGAAAAAACTGATAAGGACGGCAAAGAGGTATTTGACGGAAAATGGTTTTAATATAGAAGAGGTTGACTGGCGGATAGATGTTATTTCAATTGATTATGAGACTGGAAAGATTGAGTGGCTTAAAAATGCCATTACAGATGAATAATGTTATTTTTTAATATATACTATTTATATAATAAGTGTTGGCTAAATGTATGAAATATATGAAAGATATAAAACATTCAGGAAGATTCATTTTACCTGGAAAAAGTTAGGTTTATCATTCGGTGTGGCTCTAATAATATCGGTTGGGTATCTCAACTACCTGCTTATAAGTGATTATAATGCCCTGAGAAATAATCAGCGAAATGTAAACGCACAAGGTACATTTACTATTTCTGAGGATGAAACAACCGGGAAAATTATTGCAGAAAGTTCAAATATTAAGGCGGTATGGCATTATAAGACGTTGCCAGAGGAATATAATAATCGTGGGGGTGGTAATATATATGAACTTTATGATAAACGAACTGATCCGGAAGCTAAAAAAAATATGGCTGGAGTTAATAACTTTGGCGGCGGAGGTACTCATAGCGCACTTACCGGTATCGGCGGACTAGGTGTTACAAGTATATATGATAATTTAGGAAATCCATCAACGGGAGATAATGGTGCATATGCAACATTAACTGCTAAAGAAGTTCGCACAGAAGGCGAGTCGGTTATTGCAAATTTCACATATATTGTCAAAAGCAACTTACTAAAAGATGAATCTGGGAATTTTCTTAATGACTATATAGTTACAAAAAACTGGCATATTGCTGGAAGTGCAGTCACCTTAAATATTAAAGCGCAAATGCTTAGAAATGCGAATATTTCTGAACCTAGAATAAGTTTTAATTTTAACAGAGAATATTGGAATAAAGCTGAGATATTTGGACATGATATGTTATGGCCCAACCAGAACTGTGAGGGACCCAATACTAATGGCATTGATAACCCTAAAAATTCAACAACTACATGGGACTTAAAAGATTCAGCTCAAGATAATAAATGTTATTCTACCAAACATGCAGAAAAATTAATGTTAAGTGGCGGCAAAAGCAGTGTAACTCTCATGATAGATAATGGCGGAAAAGGCTTTGAAGGCGGAGGTATGTTTAACTACGGATATAGTATTTGGGGTGATTATAGCAATAATATGTCTACTGAGTTTGTTTTAGGTATTTGTGGCAGAAATAATCCTGATGGCGGTATTCCTGATGGCGTACCTGGAGCAGTTGATCTGCATTGGTTTCCCTGGTGGGGAGGAGACCCTCCCACAGAGACAAGGTATAAAGATGTAAAACAGGGTGATCTATTTATTAATGATACTTTTAAGGTAGAAATAACAGCACCCTCTCCAGCTCCCCCGGCAGTTCCTCCCGTTCAGAATCCATCTGCGACACAAAACAGCCAAGATATCTTAAATAGTGATAAAAGCAGCCAGACTACTCAAGGTCCTGACAAGTCTTCACAAAATGGAGAGACGATAGATAGTCGTAAGCAAGAAGATGGCAATGTCTTAAATAAAGTAGCGGATAGTATGGAAAATATTTTAGAAAAGCCAACTGAACTTATAAAGGAAATGTCTCTCTGGCAAAAACAGATTTTATTAGCTATTCTTTTGATAGCATTTATAGTGGAAATGATTGTTATTGATAAATTTACTCATGTATCAAAATGGCTTATGTATCTATATTGGCATTATATCAAAAGAATTTATTAAATTATAAAAGTGAGTAATGTCAACTTTTTGGAACAGGGTTAGTTAATATTTTGGCTATGTACAA
>CAZTWZ010000067.1:0-4451 GCA_964617835.1 uncultured Candidatus Saccharibacteria bacterium
CTATATACTAACAAAAAATGGCTGTTTCAGCCACAGAAAAAGTTCAATTACGCCTGAAGAGAAGAGAGGAAGAGGCGTTTTGCCTGAAACTATTGGGGGCGTCGGCCATTGAACCTTGACCTCAATCTTTCTCGGGTAAATAAATAAACGATAACCCGAGAAGAAAAAGGATGGTGCATCTATTGTTTCAACTACGCACCACCTTGAAAGCAAACCAGAAAGAAAAGATTCACTCTATTAGTGACTCATCTAGCTATTCTCAAAGGCCTTCCGACGAAAAGGAAAGAGAGAATATCGAGTGAACCACATAGATAAAACCAGAGATGAATATCTCTGTGGATCTTCCCTAAGAGGTTCCCCTACCCCTTAGGGAGAGTGATCTTAGGACGGCCTGGGTGTGAGTATCTGTAAAGAAGCACCCCGCACCCGCTACACCCGGGCCCCCTAAGAATTTTGTAGCGAAACACACCACGTGTTTCGCTTTTGACTTTTATGGAAAATTATAAAATATCTATTTAGTTAACTCTTTAAAGCATAGAGTCCAGTAGGCAGAAAGGAGTGAGCCGATAAATCCGCCTGCGAGAAATAAAGCTAAAATAAAGAGAGTAACCGCCACCGCCGTATAAACTATTCCAGCCAAAAGATTTAAGATAAAGAAAAGCGCGCCCAAAAGAAAAAGTATAACTAGCACAAAAATTACCGCCATTATAAGGACTATACTTAAGACAATCGCTGTTCCGACCGTAACTAACCATACTAAAAATGTTTCTTTTCCCCGTTCTCTCATAAGCTTATATCCGCTTTTCACAGATTGGACCGCCTTTTCATCTTTTAGAACAATGAATCTTAGAGAATACTCATAAACTATACCCGTAATAACAGCTATCGGAATCATTAAAAGAATGACAAGTATAATATAGATAAAGAAGAGGGGTTTTACACTCCAGAGAAGAACAGCGGGCAAAGCCAAAACAGCGAATACGGCAAATATGATCAGTCCGATCAAAAGGCTTACTCCCAAAACTCTCCAGAACCTATGCCAGCCAAACTTCATCGCATCCCAAAAAGAACTCTTTTCATTTGTATAAATATTATCCACCGCATGAACCTGCCCCGCCTTAGCCATAACAGATAACACCATAAATACCAGAAAAAGCAACACAAGGACAATACCAATGGCTAAAACAATTTCCCAATTTGCCTGAACCCAGCCTGAAATATTTTCCCATATCTGATGACTGCTCAAGACATTCTTGCCGGTACTATCTTCGCCCCTAAAATCACCAAAGTTCCCGCCGCCAAAATTAAAGTTGGCAAAACCGCCGCCAGCCATAGCGCCCAGAACCCACAAAAACCTGTTTTTGCGCACAATATTAAAGGAGTCTTTCAGAATGCCGAGATACTCAAGGCTGGTACCTGTTGTGTTACTTTTATCAGTCATAATATCAAAACATTGTTATATTTATAATGATAATATTCTTTGCCCTTTATGTAAATATGTTTTTCATATAAACCTGTTTATGCTAATATATGGGAGAGGGTAAAAATCAAAAATGTCAAACCAGCAACCGAAAAATAATACTAAAAGTATAGTGATAGCTGTCTTTTTTTCAGTTATAGTTTTTATATTAATACTGGTGATAACTCTCTATAAATCACTAGATAATTTGAATATACTCATATCAACGAATAACGCCCTGGCAATATCCGCTTTTCTTCTATTGAGCTCTTTCATTATCACAGAGACCATTGCCAAATACCGAAAAAATACGGGATCCTTGGCCATCGCGGCAAAAACGATGGGTGTATTCGGCCTTATCTTTGCATCTATGCATATTTTATTTGTCACGGTTTTTTTAACAGGGGTTTTCTCAAAAGAATGGTTATCCGAACAAAGTATTTCTTTAAACTTTGCATGGGCAGCGCTAGTTGCTCTAGCTCTTCTTTTCTTTGGTTTTATGAAAACAGTCTCAGAGAAATTAGGAAAAAAGAGATATCTTTATATACAGGCACTTGGATATTTTTCTATCGCGCTTATAATCACTCATGTCTTATTTATAAAAAATCTATCACTTTTTTCTGTCCGGGAGACTGCATTAAATACTTTTCAAAAACCGGAGATTGCTTTTGTTTTGGCATTTCTGGCAATAATCGTCGTGGCAAGAGCCTTTCTTTATTTACTCAATAAAAAAGCTTCCCTGCAGGTAAAGATCATTGCCCACACTCTTTTATATCTCACGATTAGCGCCATTATTATTATCTCATACCTCGCTACCGCGGAAATAAAAAGAAACTATAATGAAATATTCCGCTCAAATAGATATACCATAGATTATATCAAAAACTTATCTGGCAGCGAAAATGAAAAAACCTTATATAAAACAGCAGATACTATTACAAAAACTTCCCAGCGCGAAACGACTGTTTTTTTTCTGAATAATAAAGGGCGGATTATTCATCATTTTGAAAAAGGAGAAGAAGACAAACCCTACATAGTATTTGATAATAGCGGCCTGGAAAATGGGGATTCGGTAGAAAATATCAAAAGAAATGGCAATAACACAGCCTTCCTTGACACTATCTCTAGACTTAATTCAGAAGATTATGTAGTTGTGTCCACAGACTATTCAATGGCCCGGGAAAATTCTACAGAACAAATATTTTATTCTTCCTTCTTGATCATAGTAGTTACTTCCGTAACAACCGCTATGATGGTCCTTTTTGGCAGAACAAACATCATAAAGCCCATAAAAAAAGTTACAGGCGCTGCGAGAAATATATCGGGAGGAAACTTTGATTCCAAGGTAGAAATGCAGGGAAATGATGAATTTAAGGTTCTGGCGGATACTTTCAACAATATGTCACAGACACTTCAAAAACAAATTAATGACCTTATGAAGCTGGATAAACTAAAAAATGAATTTATAGCTATTGCCTCGCATAACCTGAGAACGCCCCTGACAACTCTTCGCGGATACCTGGATAACCTGGAAATGGGACAGGCGGGCAAGCTCAATCATAAGCAGAAAGAAACCCTCGAAAAAGCCCAGCACGCAACCACCTCGCTTGTATCTCTGACGGAGGGGCTTATAAATATAACCTCACTTGAAAGAAAGGGGGTCAAAATAGAAAAAGACTCAGTCAACTTAACCGAAATAATTAATGAAATCCTGAAAGAGATATCTCCCCGGATCAAGGAAAAAGAAATAAAAATAACAAACAACCTCGGTAGAGAGAAGCTCCAGACTATCGGTGATGCCCCAAAACTTAAACAGGCGTTTATGAGTATTTTGGATAACGCTGTAAAGTTTAACAACAAGGGCGGCCAGATAATTATAGAAAAAATCATTGATGATACGAAGCAGCCGACTATCGGCAGGAAAGAGTTTATTATAACCATCAAAGACACGGGTATCGGGATATCAAAAGAAGAAAAGGAAAATGTTTTCCAAAAGTTCAATCGCGGCACCAGTACCTATACCTATGAATATGAGGGTGTAGGCCTGGGTCTTTATCTTGCCCGCCTAATCATA
Organism: uncultured Candidatus Saccharibacteria bacterium; assembly: GCA_964617835.1. GTDB lineage: Bacteria > Patescibacteriota > CPR2 > UBA1875 > JAJYID01 > CAZTWZ01. Next base: position 3,534 of record CAZTWZ010000067.1, read on the forward strand.
CAGGCACACCACGGCCGCATCTGGTTTGAAAGTAAAGAGGGAAAGGGCACAACCTTCTATATATCCCTAACTGTGGAGTAGTAAGTATGGATATGGTATGTATATAGCTATAGACATTGGCGGGACCAATACCCGCATTGCTTCTTTTGACGATATAAATCCCGGTTCACTATTGGGATATGAAAAAATTCGGACGCATCAGGACTACAATGAAGGCCTGAAAGATATTGAAAATACTATAAAAAATTTAGCTGGACATAATATAGTTGAAGCCATTGGAATATCAATAGCTTCAGGGATAGATATTAACGGAAGAACGGCCGTAAATCCCAATATCCCGGAATGGAGAGCGGAGAGGATAGTGCCGAATCTAAAAGAAAAATTCAGTACAAACATAAAAATAATAAATGATGGTTCGGCAGGAACACTGGCTGAGAGTATCATAGGAGCCGGCAAAAAATATGATGCTTTTACTTTTTTGATTTGGGGAACAGGGCTAGGCGGCGCAACCATAGAAAAAACAAAAGAAAAATATTCTATATATGAATATGAGCCGGGCCATATGCCTATCTCCGGTGATGGCAGGAAATGCAGATGCGGAAAAATAAACTGCATAGAAAGTTATGTCGGCGGCAAATCGGTAGAGAACAGATACCAGAAAAAAATGTCAGAGCTGAAAGAGGAGGAATGGGTAGAGATCTTAAACTATATGAGGGCGGGTATCAACCAGATTCTCGTGAAGCATCCTGTAGAAAATATTATCTTTGATGGAAAGATAATATTGAAACACCCTGGCTTTGTAAAAAAACTTGAAAATGCTGTTGATGATGATTATCCTACCTGGGTTAAATTTGAGCAATCAAAAATAGGAGATAAGGCACCGCTGTATGGCGCCTTATTGCTTTTAAATAAGAATAT
>CAZTWZ010000068.1:0-4374 GCA_964617835.1 uncultured Candidatus Saccharibacteria bacterium
TCTAGTGTACCGCCAGGATTACTGAGTTTTTTCTTTGTAGATTTTTCAGGCAAATTCAGAATGACATATTATTTTGTTAGTGCTAAAATAGTAAAAAGGAGAGTTGTTTGAAAGACATACTGGACAAATACATTTGTAAAATTGAAGGGCATGGATACCTGAAGCTTTCCTATGAGCATGCAAAGGTCCAGCTGGTTGTAGATGAGGGTGAACGGCTTTTTGAAAAACTCCTTATCGGCAGACATTACAAAGACGCGCCATTTATAACTGCGCGTATTTGCGGTGTCTGCCCTACTGCGCACACCTTGGCTTCCATAAATGCACTGGAAAATGCATTCCAGGTGGAAATAAATAAGGATATAGAGCACCTGCGGAGAGTCTTGCTTGCCGGACAGATTATCCAGTCTCATGCGCTTCACTTTTTCTTTCTTGCCGCTCCTGATTACCTGAATATAGACAACGCGCTTGAAATAGCGGACAAAAAACCGGAAGTTTTTAAAATTGCTTTAGCTTTAAAAGAAGTAGGTGATGACATCGTTCGAACTGTCGGCGGACGGCAAGTTCATCCAGTTACACCGGCTGTCGGCGGATTTACCAAGAAATTTGACAGAAAAGTTCTGGCAGACCTAAAGAAAAAAATAGATTTACATATGCACTTCGCATTAGAAACACTGGACTTAGCCCAAACTTTCAAATATCCAGTCTTTAAAAATGCAACGGAATACTTTGCCTTAACTAGCGGCATAAACTATGCGACTCTTTCAGGAAAGATCACTTCCACCGAAGGAGTAAGGGCGGACGTTCAGGATTATTCGTTAAACATTAAAGAAAAGGTAGTTGGTCACTCTACTGCAAAACATGCCGTTCATAATAAAGAGAGTTTCATGGTCGGCGCTTTATCGCGAATAAACCTGCAGGAAAAATTTCTAAATCCTAAAACCAAAAAGGCGATTCAAAAATTTAAGAAGATTAAGCTTCCAAGCACTAATCCCTTTCATATCAATCTTGCCCAGGCAATAGAAATAGTCCACTTTATGGAAGAGTGTTCAAAGCTTCTTGGTGTCATGATAGACGGAAAAGATCCGGTTCTAAAAGTGCCTTACAAGGTCAGAGAATCAAGCGCTGCCGGCGCTATAGAGGCACCCCGCGGCACTCTCTATCATTACTACGAAATTGACGATAAGGGCACTATCCAAAACTGTGACATTATAACGCCAACTGTTCAAAATCTGGAAAATCTTGAGAAAGATGCCGAATATGTTTTAGAAAATACCAAGAAACTAAGCGAGGATGAACGATACCATCTGCTTGAGATGCTCGTCCGCGCCTACGACCCCTGTATCACCTGTTCTGTTCATTAGCTTTACCTAGCTGTCTATCAAGTTCGACCCTGTCTACTCACAAGGCCAAACCCTGAAAACAAAATTTCTAAATAATAAATAATGCATTTCTGTTATAATCTTTATGAATTATCAATTTTAAATTAGGAATTAACAACGTGTGTTTGGCATTTCCGGGCAGAATTTTAAAAATTAATGGCGATAAAGCAACCGCTGACTTTGATGGTGTCGAGAAAGAAGTCAATATTTCACTAGTTAAGGAGGTTAAAACCGGTGACTTTGTTATAGTTCACGCCGGTTTTGCCATACAAAAGATGGGCAAAGAAGATGCCAGGGAAGTGTTTGAACTTTACAAAAAAGCCGAGGGGAATAACGCCACCTTGTCATCCCGAGCGACTTCGCGAAGCGACAAGCCGAGGGATCCCTTAATTCTGAGGAAAAGAGATTCCTCCACTCGCCACTAACGTGGTGTCAGTCGGAATGACAATATTGAATAAATAATAAATAGAGAAATGGAGCAAGAAGTTTTAAGCAGGATACATAAATTAGCCAGGCAAATTGACCGTGATGTAAATCTGATGGAGGTCTGCGGCACCCATACTCAAGCTGTAGCAAGAGCGGGAATAAAGTCGCTCCTGCCGGAAAATATTCACTTAACTACCGGCCCCGGTTGCCCGGTTTGTGTTACAGCCCAAGAAGATATAGACGCCATAGTAAGCCTGGCACTTGCTGGCATACCTATCGCCACCTACGGCGACATGATGCGGGTCCCGGGAAGCTTTGGCAGTTTGGATCAGGCCCGTGAAAAAGGCGCTAAGGTCTTTGATGTATACTCAGTTGAGGAAGCAGTAAAGATAGATTCCCACTTTCGCTCTTCGAGCTTGAGCGATGAACTCACCTCAGAGTCGAATGACAAGAATGACAAGGAGGAGCTGGTATTTTTCGGCCTTGGCTTTGAAACCACTGCCCCCATGACAGCTTATGCCATCCGGAAAGGATTAACCGTTTACTCTACCCATAAACTCTTTCTCCCTGCCATGAAAGCACTACTTGAAATCGGAAAGCTAAACATAGATGGTTATATCTGCCCCGGCCATGTCTCAGCAATTATTGGCACAAGACCCTATAAAGATATGCAAGTGCCTCAGGTGATTACCGGATTTAAACCAGATGACATTTTGGTTGGAACTTATATGCTTTTAAGACAATTGACAGAAAATCGGACTGAAGTAGAAAACGAATATAAAAGAGTAGTAAGAGATGAGGGAAATCCCAAAGCCCTGAAGGAGATATTTGAAGTTTTCGAAACAGGAAATGGAAACTGGCGCGGCTTTGGGATAATTCCCGGTTCGGGTCTTGAAATTAAAAAGAAGTATGAAGCCCAAAACGCTAAAGTAAAGCACAAGGAAATCTTAGACAAGATAGACTTTAGTAAATCCAGAAATCCCACCGCCTGCAAATGCGGAGAGATTATAAGGGGACTCAAAAATCCTGCAGATTGCCCAATATATAAGAAGAGGTGCACTCCTGACAAGCCCGTTGGTCCCTGTATGGTTTCCATTGAAGGCGCATGTAATGTAGAATATAGATATGGCAACCTTTCTCATGTCATTCCGGACTAGTCATATATAATCAGTTGATCCGGAATCTAGTATAAAAAATTCTGGACAAGTCAGAATGACGACTAATAATTTAAATTATAACTATGAGGAATGAAGAAAGTATAGAACTTGATCACGGTGGTGGCGGACATAAGTCTTGGGAGCTCGTCCGTGATATACGTGGGATTTTAAAAGGTAGAGGCAAGTGGCAAAACTGCGAAGATGATGCTGCCACTTACGATCTCGGTGAAGAAAAGCTGGTTTTTACTAGCGATGCTTTTATAGTTGACCCGATATTTTTCCCCGGAGGAGACATAGGCAAGATTGCTATGTGCGGCACTATCAATGACCTCTCTGTCATGGGAGCAAAACCGCTCGGGCTTTCTCTAAGTATTATCATGGAAGAAGGCTTCCCAAAAAATGACTTAATGAAAATAATGCGCTCAATTGATATAGTTTCTAAGGAGTCTGGTGTGCCAATCGTCACAGGCGATACCAAAGTTACTCCAAAAGGCAAGATTGACAGAATAGAAATAACGACTTCCGGGGTGGGTTTAGTCAAAAAAGTTATTCCAAACAATGGAGTCAAGCCAGGCGACGTGATTATTTCCTCCGGAGACTTGGGCGAACACTCAGTCACTCTTCTTGCAAGCCGTTTTAACTACAAAACAAGACTAAAGAGCGACTCCAAAACACTCAACAAAGAGATTGAGGAAGTCGGCAAATTTCTAAATGCCTGTAAAGACCCTACACGAGGGGGCCTGGCCGCCAATATTGTAGAAATGGCAGAGAAGTCAAATGTAAAAGTAGTCCTAAATGAAGAGAGCTTGCCATATAAAAAGGAAGTTATAGCTGTTTCCGAACTTCTTGGTATAGATATTTTCTCACTGGCAAGCGAGGGTCGTTTCATTGCTGCTGTTTCGCCTCAAAATGCCGATAAATCACTTGAAATCTTAAGGAAGTTCAACAAAGAAGCTAAAGTCATCGGCAAAGCTGAAAAAGGTAAAGGGGTTTATCTCAAAACCAATCTTGGCGCCCTCCGCCCCATAGAAATGCCAAGAGGCAAACTAATCCCTCGTATTTGTTAGATAATAAAAAAGCTGGCCAAACGAAAGTCCTGCATCACCTCTCGGGATTTCCTTGCTGACTACTACTCCCTTTAAAACCAGATAATCGGAAATGATTTTGTTATTTGCTATTCCCCCGGCAAAAAATACGAGCATGTCATTCCCGCAAAGGCGGGAATCCAATCCTTTTTTTATAGATTCCGGGTCAAGTCCGGAATAACAGAGAATAATCTCCCACAGCCCTTTGGCTATATACATTTGTGCTGTTGCTGCCAATTTCTTTTTATCTTTGTCCAAATTAGAAACTAAAAATTTAAAAAGTGGGGTTGTTTGAAGTCCAATCAATTTATCATTTCGACCGACTTC
>CAZTWZ010000069.1:0-4362 GCA_964617835.1 uncultured Candidatus Saccharibacteria bacterium
CCGAAAATATCGCCATAATCCCTTGTACATAGCCAAAATATTAACTAACCCTGTTCCAAAAAGTTGACATTACTCGGTTTTTATTATATTTCCTTCCTCATCAGTGTCATTTCAGGGTAGACATTTTTTAGCTTTAAATATGCCATTTGTTTGGTTTTGCCTGGGTTTACGACATTTAGTTTTTTGCCAGAAGCATCTGTGATACCGAGGACTTTTTCCCTGCCCGAATAACTTTCCTTGAAAGTTTGGCGGGTGGATGCCTTGCTGGGCATTATTACTTCTATATTATCGCCAACCTTGATCTGATTTCTGACTTCTATATAGTTCATATCTTTTGTTTGCAAAGACTGTCTTTTCAAAAGACAGTCTTTGTTATCACGACGGACTACGGCAACGAAATTATAATTCCTTACAGGTTGTCTTGACGGATAAGTTTCGCCCTTCTTTGCCTTACCAAGTGCAAATCCGCTAGTATATCCGCGGTAGTTTAGAGTTTCGAGCTCCCTTGTCAGCTCAGGAAAGATTCTGGACAAGCCAGAATGACCCGAATCTTCAATCGCATCAAGGGCTTTTCGGTAGGCACGCGTTACGACACCGAGATAATATATAGACTTGTTTCGGCCTTCAACCTTTAGTCCGGTTATCCCTGCATACAAAACTTTATCAAGCTCTTTTATTAGGCATAAGTCTTTAGAATTCATAATGTATGTGCCGTTCTCATCCTCTTCAATGGGGAAATATTCTTCAGGGCGTAGCTTTTCTTCTAGATAGATTCCCGCTTTTGCGGGAATGACAGGAGGAATTGCAGGGATGACAGAAGGGGTGTCATCTCGACCGACTTCGCAAAGCGATGAGTGGAGAGATCCCTTTCCCTTTCGTTTTTTAAGGGATTCCTCGGCTTTGCTCGGAATGACAGGAGCGGAGCTCGGAATGACATCAGTACTTTTTACATTTGACGTTTTATATTTTACATCGTAAGCCCATCTGCACGGTTGCGCGCAGTCGCCAAGGTTTGCTTCCCGACCGGTCATATATGCGGACAAGAGGCACCTGCCGGAGTAGGAGATGCACATAGCGCCATGGACAAACATCTCCAGCTCCATATCGGGCACCTCATCGTGAATGTTCTTTATTTCTTTCAGGGTGAGCTCACGTGCCAGGATTACACGCTTCACACCCATTTCCTTCCAGAACTTCACAGCTTCTGTGTTAACTGTATTTTGCTGAGTGGATACATGTATTGGTACCAGCGGTGCGTTATCTTTGATTATCTTTAAAACTCCCATATCGGCGATCACAAAAGCATCGGGCTTAAACTTTGCAATTCTCTGAATGTTAGCAGGAAGGGTTTTTAGGTGCTTGTCATGAGCAAAGATGTTAAATGTGATATATACCTTCTTGTTTTTCTTATGCGCATATTCGATTACTTTTGCTATTTGGGGGATAGTAAAACGCACCTCTCCTTTTCTCATAGAATATTTGGGAAGCCCCAGATACACTGCATCAGCACCATACTCAAGTGCGAAGCGCGCTTTCTCCGGATCCCCGGCGGGTAGTATTAGCTCTGGTTTTTTATTCATAGTGGGCTTTTGATATTTTTTAACTTAGGGTTTGTTACTTGAGTATATCTTTGGGTTGTTCTGATATTTTGATGTCCGAGCAGTTCTTGCACATATCGTATATCGACGCCATTTTCAAGCAGATGTGTTGCAAAACTATGACGCAAGCTATGAAAAGTGGCACTTTTCTTAATGCCAGCTATTTTCAAGGAATTTTCAAAAATCTTTTGTGCTGTACGTGTTGTTATTTTCCCGCCCCGTTCGCTCGCAAAAACAAAGTCGTTGGCTGGTTTGACTGCGATTAAATTTTGTATATCAGCCGCTATCTTTTCAGGTATGATGCTGATTCTATCTTTCTGCCCCTTTGCCTGTTTTATATGGAGAGTTAGCTCATCTAAATCAACATCTCTCACTTTTAAGGTAACAGCTTCATTAACACGAAGTCCTGCACCATAAGCAAGCGACAATAGAAGCTCGTGCTTTATATTTTTAGTGGATTGAATAATCTTATCAATTTCGTTTCTTGAGAGAACTATCGGAAGTTTTTTACTTTTTTTGGCTGTGCGAATATCTATATTTTGCTTATCTTTTCTTACATTTTTGTAGAAAAACTTAATTGCACTAAGAAATAAATTTCTGCTTTGAGCAGATACATTATTCTCTTCACAATGCAGTAAAAATTCTTTGATATTCTCTATATCTAGATTTTCAATATTTGTTTTCTTGAACGAAAAATATTCATGCAACCCATAAAGATAACTTTTGATAGTTTTCTGGCTGTAGTTTATGATTCTAAGTTCCTGCTCTGTTTGTTTTAAATATCTTTGCATAAGTGTTTAAAAAGTACTATAATGTATTTAATAACCATAGTTTATATGCTAGCATGTGTTCGTATAATATACAATTTATATTTAAATATATGAATACACTTCGCATAAAAACCAGTTATATGAAATGCCAAATATTTTTTTAATCTTATGAATAAAGAAACTTTCGAACAACTCTTTAAAGATGTAATTGATTATCTTTCCCCTTTGCAAACGCCGACAGAGCAGGCTGTTTATAATTATTTGCTTAGATGGTCTCGTGTCGAAAATCAAGAAACTATTCAAATTGGTGAACGCAGTCTCGCCGATGCAGTTGCACGTCCAGCAAAGGGAAAACTTTCAAAAAGCAAAGGTTTAAGTTACTCAACAATAAGGTCAACACTCCGAGACTTAGAGGAAAAAGGCCATATCAAAGTGCTTGAAGTTCACCACAGGGGAAAGATGATCAAAATTAATATTCCCTCTGAGATTGACGCTTGTTTGGATAAAATGCGTTCTAATGACAATAAACCAGTTGCTGAACAAAACTATTTTAAAGATCCGCAAAAAAGGAAAGAGTTGTTCGAAATAGATAATTGGACATGCTTTTATTGTGGCGAAAAAGTTACTGAAAATAATGTTACTTTAGACCACTACGAACCACAATGTAAGGGTGGCGGCGATAATAAAGAAAATTTAAAAACTTGTTGCGTGGTATGCAATAGTATTAAATCTGGTCGAACATATGAAGAGGCCGCCCCCTTAATATTAAAAAGCATGCAAGATAGAAGAAGGAAATAAAAAAAATATTTGGCACATCATATAACAGCGTGTATGAGGTTCAAGAAAAAGTGCGTTAATAGTTTTCAGCGGTTGCACTTTTTCTTTCACCCAAATTTCGCCTCCTCTATGATATAATAAGGAAGTCGGCAAAACTTCTCATACACGCAAACGTTAGATGAAATTCACTTTGCCCTGCCTAACGGCGAAACCATTATAAAGATTTAATTTATTATCATTACTAATATGCCAAAAGAACAATTATATAAAAAATATGCCAAGTTCTACGACAAAGTATATTCAAAGAAAAAGTATGAAGCTGAAGTTGAGTTCATCAATTCAGTTGTAAAAATTTTCAAAGTCAAAGGAAAAAATTTGCTTGATATGGCGTGTGGTACAGGAACTCATGCAAAAAAATTTGTTGATAATGGATTCCGAGTTACTGGAGTTGATGTGAATTCTGAGATGTTAAAACTTGCTAAGAAAAAAACTAAAAAAGCAAGTTTTGTTGAAGGTTCAATGCAATCTTTCAAATCAAAGAAAAAGTTTGATGTTATTACCTGTTTGTTTACTGCAATTAATTACAACAAAAACGTTTCAGAATTAAAAAGCACGATCAAAAATTTTTCCAATCTTCTGAATAAAGGCGGAATTGTTATTTTTGATTTAGGTTTAATTAAAGGAAAAGAAGATAAGAAAACAGGTGCTTTTATTGATACATATTCAGAAGATAATTTGCAGATTGCAAGAATTAGTCAATGGAATCCATCAAGAGAAAACTCTGATATTTATAACGCAAATTTTTTAATGCTCATTAAAGACAAAGGGAAAGTTGACTTTGAAATTGATGAACACGAACTTGGCATATTTTCAGTAGAAGAAATTAAATCAATAATGGAAAATAATGGTTTCGCCGTTAAAATCTATGACGATTTCTCTTTGAAAAAATATACTAAGAAATCTAAAAGACCTATTTTTGTAGGGCAGAAGTAATGGCAGGGCAAAGTGAACTTGCTCACTATCGTTCGCACCACGCTGCGCTCTCACTCCACTTCGTTTCGTTCGGGTCATATAACAAGGGATATACGAGAAATGGCTCGGCTCGCCATTTCTCCAAATTTTTCTTCCACTTCGTTCCAGAAAAACTTCGTATATCCCTGGTGTTAGCTGAAATATTCCTTTTCTTTTCTGGGCTATCGCCCAATTGTTTTAAAAAA
>CAZTWZ010000070.1:0-4319 GCA_964617835.1 uncultured Candidatus Saccharibacteria bacterium
GTTTATTTCCGAAGATATGGTTGGGCATAAACTTGGAGAGTTTGCACTTACCAGAAAGTTTCGAGGTCATGGCGGCAAGATGGCAAAAGGACAGTCAAAAGAAGGATAAAAAATGAAAACGAAAGCAGTATCAAAATACAATCGAATTTCTGCAAGAAAGACAAGATTAGTTGCTAATATGGTTAGGGGAGAAAAAGCAGCCAATGCTTTTTATATTCTCAAATTTACCCCTCAAAAAGCAGCAAGGTTAGTAGAAAAGACACTAAAGTCCGCTGTTGCTAATGCAGAGAATAACTTTAGCGCCGGCAAAGAAGATTTATTTATTTCAGAGATTATGATAGATGAAGGGCCAACATTAAAAAGATATCGTCCCAGAGCTAGGGGTATGGCAAGCGCAATAATGAAGAGAACATCTCATGTGACGATAGTTTTGGAAAGCAAAGAAAAACAGAATAAAAAGAAAGTTAAGGGAGAACAAGCGGAGAAAAAACTTAAGAAAAAGAACGTAAAAAAAGCAGTTAAAGAAAGCCAGTCTGCGACTGGTCATCCGGAGGATAATAATGGGTCATAAAGTCAGTCCAATAAGTTTTAGGTTGCAGGTCAAAAAAGACTGGGTATCAAAATGGTACTCTGAGAAGGATTATGCGAAGTATTTACATGAAGATATAAAGCTTCGTAAGTTTATTATGAATAATTTAGGCAGAAAAGCAGGGGTAGCAAAAGCGGAAATAGAGAGAAATGCCAATCAAGTTTCTATAAGTATTCACACATCACGTCCTGGAGTTCTCATTGGCCGTGGCGGAGCTGGTGCAGTGGAGCTTAAGAAAAATCTTCAGAAACTTATTAAGAGTCAGCTTAAAAGTATAAACATAGAAGAACTGAGAACTCCTGAAGTTAACTCAAAGCTTATTGCTGAGAATATTGCCTCTCAGCTTGAAAGAAGAATGGCCTATAAAAGAACCATGAAGCAGGCAGTGGATAAAGCGCTAAAAGGCGGTGCCAGGGGAGTTAAAGTAATGGTTTCAGGAAGGCTTAACGGGGCAGAAATAGCAAGAAAAGATTTTACATCTGAGGGTAAAATACCTCTTCAAACCATTAGGGCTGATATAGATTATGGCACGGCGAGGGCAAATACTACATATGGTGTTATTGGCGTTAAAGTCTGGATTTATATGGGCGGTGTAACAAAAAACAAATCAGGAGATAAATAATGTTAATGCCAAAGAAGACAAAGTTCAGAAAGAGCCAGAGGAACCCCCAGACTGGAAAGTCAACTCGAGGTACAGAGATTGCATTTGGCAGTTATGCCCTTAAAGCAACACAGGCAGCATGGCTAAACTCAAGACAGATAGAAGCAGCCAGAAGGGCGATGACAAGGTCTGTGAAAAGAGGCGGAAAAATATGGATAAGGGTATTTCCTGATAAGCCTGTAACAAAAAAACCAAATGAAGTTGGTATGGGCAAGGGGAAGGGTTCACCGGATCATTTCGTTTATACAGTGAAGCCGGGAAGAATAATTTTTGAAATGGATGGCACATCAGAGGAAGCGGCGCGCGAGGCTTTACGGCTTGCTTCTCATAAACTGCCCTTTAAGACAAAAATAGTGTCAAGGGCGCATGAGGCTAAAAATGAAGATTAAAGAGATTGCAGAGAAAAGAAATAAAGAACTTGTAAAGTTTATAACTGATTCAAAGGCAAAACTTTTGAAGCTTTCCTTTGATGTAAGAACAAAAGAATCAAACAAAGTCCGAGATATCAGGGCGCTTAGGAGAGATATCGCACGGGCATTAACGGTAAAAAAAGAAAGAGAGATAGTAAATCAGGAGCAGGAAGCATTAGATAAAAAGGATAACAAAAAATAAAATTAAAGGAGCCAGTCTACGTCTGGTTATCCGAAGGATGAAAAAAATGAAAAGGACATTAAAGGGCATAATAGTTTCAGATAAAATGGAGAATACAGTTGTTGTTCAAGTGACAAGAGTAAAAACCCATCCGATTTATCGCAAGCAGTATAAGGCGTCAACTAAGTTTATGGTTCATGATGATTCAGGAGATCATAAAAAAGGTGATGAGGTTATTATAGAAGAAACAAGACCAATGAGTAAGAATAAAAGATGGAAAATAATTAAGTAAGTTTTTAGGCAGGATAAAATGATTCAACAGGAAACAAGATTAAAAGTAGCTGACAACACAGGCGCAAAGGAAATAATGTGTATCAAGGTTCTTGGAGGAACCAGGAGAAGATATGCTCGTGTTGGTGATGTAATAACAGCCAGCGTAAAAACAGCTATTCCGCAAGGCGCGGTAAAGAAGAAAGAGGTTATAAGAGCAGTTGTTGTGAGATCGGTTAGCGGATATAGAAGAAAAGACGGTTCAGTCATTAAGTTTGATGATAATGCGGCAGTTATTGTTAATAAAGACGGTCAGCCTGTAGGAACCAGAATCTTTGGACCCGTGGCAAGAGAGCTGCGTGAAAAAGGTTATATGAAAATAGTTTCTTTAGCTCCGGAGGTGCTTTAGGACAGGTTGACTTAAAAATTAATTAGATAAATGATTAGGAAATTAATATAAAGATGAATACAAAAATGAAAATTAAAAAAGGAGATAAGGTTTATATCCTGTCCGGTAAAGATCGCGGGAAGTCGGGAGTAGTTGCCGGTGTAATGCTGAAAAGCGGGAAAGCGGTAGTTGAAGGTATCAATATAGTTAAAAAAACGGTAAAGGGCAGTCAAAAGAATCCTCAAGGAGGCATTATTGAGAAAGCATCACCGATAGACATTTCAAATATCCAGATTATTTGTCCGGGATGTAACAAGTCGGTGAAAACAGGATTTAAAGTATTAAAAAATGGTAAAAAAGAAAGGGTCTGCAAAAAATGCGGGCGTGAAATAAAGGAATAGCAATGTCACAAGTCTTGGATTTATACAAAAAAGAAATTGTTAGAAAGCTAAAGGATGATTTTGGGTACAAAAATGTTATGGAAGTGCCCAAACTTCAGTCTGTTCAGATTAATGCCGGAGTCGGCCGCGGCGCTAAAGACCTGAAAGAGCTTGATAATGTCATAGAAGGTCTTAAAATAATCACAGGGCAATCTCCAGTGAAAACAGTGGCGAAAAAATCTATTGCCGGGTTTAAACTTAGAGAAGGGGCAGAAATAGGAGCGAAAGTAACGTTAAGAGGTGAGAAGATGTATGACTTTCTAGACAGATTAATAAATATCGCCTTGCCTCGCGTCAGAGATTTTAGGGGGATAAAGCCAGGCGCTTTTGATGGCAATGGCAACTATAGTTTTGGGGTTAGGGATCATTCAATATTTCCCGAGGTGCCTTATGATAAGTTTCCTCACCCGTTTTCTTTTCAGATTAATATTAAAACATCAGCAGGGACAGATAAAGAAGCCAAAAAATTACTAGAATTTATGGGTTTTCCATTTAAAAAATAAGGAGCAAAATATGGCAAAAAAAGCATTAGTAGAAAAAGCAAACAAGAAACCCAAATATTCCACTCGTAAAGTGGCAAGATGTAAGGTTTGCGGTCGGCCTAGGGGTTATATGAGGCAGTTTGAAATGTGCCGTATTTGTTTTCGGGAAATGGCAAACAAAGGTGAAATACCAGGAATAACAAAGTCAAGTTGGTAAGCCGGGGTAAATGCGCGGCAAGGAGAAAAAAATGACAGCAAGCGATCCAATAGCAGATATGTTAACGAGAATAAGAAATGCTTACATGGTAAGCAAAGAAAGTGTTTTAGTTCCCAACACTAGACTTAAGCGTGATATTTTAGAGGTGATGAAAGGCAGGGGATATATCAATGATTTTTCTATCTCAAAAGAATCATTAGGGTACATAAATGTTAAGCTGACGTATGGAAACAAAAAACCCAAAAAGATAGAAAGAATTTCTAAACCTGGATGCAGGGTATATACAAAGAAGAATGAAATCCCAAGTATACTTCAGGGTATGGGGATGGTTATTGTATCAACCTCTAAGGGTGTAATGACGGGTTCGGAGGCGAAGAAACATGGTTTGGGAGGAGAAATACTCTGTAAAATATATTAATGCAGTTTATAGAGATTAGTTAATTAGATAAATAGGGATAAAGAAATGTCAAGAATAGGTAAAATGCCGATAAAAATTAAAGATGGCGTAAGCGTCAATATATCCGGGGACACCATTCAAGTAAGAGGTCCTAAGGGGGAGCTTGAATTTACCAAAAATAAGAAAATAGATGTCAAGGTTACTGATGGCGGTGTTGAGGTATCAATACAAATTGAGGTATCTGACTAGCGAGTTGTGCTGGTGGTTGGACGTGACTAGCTAAA
>CAZTWZ010000071.1:0-4189 GCA_964617835.1 uncultured Candidatus Saccharibacteria bacterium
GGAGACATAATGAAGATGTATATAAAAGTAAAAAGGAAAAAGGAAAAAGGGAAAAGTGTTGACTACATAGAAGATATTAAGTTCCAGACCTTTGGCTGCGGTGCCGCAGTGGCCACATCTTCCATGATTACTGAGATGGTGAAGGGTAAACCCCTTGATGAAGCCGAAAAAATATCAAATCAGCAGGTGGCAGAAGCTCTTGGAGGGCTACCGCCTATCAAGATGCATTGCTCTAACCTGGCAGCTAGCGCGCTTCAAGATGCGATAGCTAACTATAGAAATACTAAGTGCTAATATCGAAATCGGAAACAAATTCAAATATTTGATTTTTCCAATTGTATAGATTCCAGACCCGTCTTGACAGTCGTAGCAGGTCAAGTTTGGAATGACAAATAAATTTGTATCTTTGGCTAATGTCTTGAATGATACAATTCTCTACAATTATGCTATAAATATTAATTAAGGAAGCTCCGACGTGAAGTTCATCCGCCCTTAGCGGAATCGGAGTCATCCGGAGGATGAGAGGATATTATGGGTTGGCATATGTTTGAAGATTATGGCTACTTAGGCGGAGGATGGGGTCTTTTTGGGGGAATATTTATGATTTTGTTTCCGCTTGTGTTTCTTTTTCTTCTGATTTGGATAATATATACGGTTATAAACAAAGAGAGTGAGAAAAATCCTAAGGACAAGGAGCACGGCATCAAAATAGCCGAGGAAAGATATGCAAAAGGCGAAATTAAAAAAGAAGAATACGAAGAAATAGTAAAAACATTGAAGAAACTGTAGGAATTGCTGAACTGCTTCGTTTGCAGAAATTGTTAACTTTACCATCTCTAATAATTCTAATGACTACAACATCTGTAAATTTTATGATAATCTAGATGTTATGAATTGGGTTGATATTGTCATTATCGCGTTTATAATCTATTTCCTTGTGATGGGATATTTCCAGGGTTTTTTGAGACAAACCATAGATCTCGCCGGACTTATCCTGTCTTTTCTGTTTGCCATCAAGCTTTACCCTCAACTGGCAAGTTTTATAAGCGCGCAGTTCAATATTCCTATATCTTTTTCAGGGATAGTGGGATTCTTCATCGCCTGGTTTATTTTTCGTCTTGTGTACTATTTTGTTTCTAATCTTGCTTATAAAAAAATTCCTGAAAAGGTTAAAGAGTCAAAGTATAACCGCTTTGGCGGCGGCGCGCCTGCACTGGTAAAAGGTGTAGTCATGTCGGCTATTTTACTTATTTTAATACTTGTTTTACCGATTCCTACAAAATATCGTGATGATATCTCAAACTCTAGCATTGGCGGCAGTTTAGTGAAAAACTCTGTAAGTGTGGAGAGTTACATAGAAAAACAGTTTGGCGGGGCTGTAAACGATACTTTAACATTTTTGACAGTCAAACAGGGAAGCGATGAGACGACAGAACTTGGTTTCAAGTCAACGAAAAACTCTATAGATAAACTTAGTGAGGATAGAATGCTGAACCTTGTAAACGAAGAGAGGACTTCCAGGGGGCTAAAGGCGCTTGTGATGGATGCTAAACTGCAGGAAGTTGCGCGCACTCACTCAAAAGATATGTTTGAGCAGGGCTATTTCTCACATACTTCCCTGGATGGAAGGTCTCCTTTTGACAGGATGCATGATGCCGGGATTACATTCTTTGCAGCGGGTGAAAACCTGGCCTTAGCGCCAAATGTAGACATTGCGCATAATGGTCTTATGAATAGCCCCGGGCACAGAGCAAATATTTTGACAAGTGAGTTCGGCAAGGTTGGTATAGGCGTGGTAGATGGCGGGATATATGGCAAAATGTTCTCACAAGAGTTTACGAACTAACTTGCTAATTGCAAATTGATGCCCAAATCCACATATATTACTAGTTTATGAAAAAATAGATTAATACAGGGAGTTTAATGGGGAATAGATTATTCAAAAATGTTTTCAAATTTGTATTTATAGCATTACTATTGGTTGTGGTTTTTCTTTTTGGCGCTTCACTATATTTATCACCCCAAGATAAGCTTGAAAATGCAGATGCGATAGTGGTCATATCCGGCGGTGATACAGATGCAAGAATAAGTGAGGGTGTAGAAATATACATGGATGGCTTTTCTGACATAATTATTTTTTCAGGCGCAGCTGCTGAAGGTGAGGTTTCCAATGCTTCCGCGATGAGGAACATTGCCATGAGAAAAGGAGTGCCCATAGATGCGATATTAATAGAGGAAGATTCAAAAACTACAGATGAAAATGCTATAGATGTTGCGAGGGTTGTTAAAAGAGAAGGATTTAAGAGCATTATTCTGGTTACTTCGCCCTATCATCAAAGGAGAGCGTACGGAGCATTTAGAGATGCTTTGGGTAAAGATTTCAAGATCATCAACCATTCCGCAAAAGATAGCAAGTGGCGCAAAGCTGACTGGTGGAGCAACGAGCAGGCAAGATTTCTGACGCTTGGAGAGATAATGAAAAATCTTTATGCGCTTTTTAATCGGTAATCTATATACATACTTGAAAGTAGATTTTCCAGGGATTATAATGGATTTTGTTTTTAAGTGTCTTGAGTATAAAAATATTAATTAATGTTATCATCTTTCGCGCAAGACTATGGATGGTTCGCTAAAACTGAAAGGAAGTAAAATGAGTGAAGTTGTACTGACGGATAAAAATTTTGAAGAAGAGATACTGAAAAGTAAAGGTGTCTTTATGGTGGATTTCTGGGCGCCCTGGTGCGGACCTTGCAGAATGCTTGGACCAATTATCACAGAAATTGCAAAAGATTTTAAAGGAAAAGCCAAGGTAGGTAAGCTCAATGTTGATGAAAACCCTGCTGTAGCGGGAAAATATGGGGTAATGAGCATACCCACAACGATTGTTTTTAAGGATGGTGAAGCAACTGAAACTTTTGTAGGGGTTCAGAGTAAAGAAGTCTTTGCGCAGAAACTGAACTCATTACTTGGATAACTTTTACCCTTATGTCATTTCGGACCTAGAGCAGGAATCTATACAACAAGACTTAGATTCTAAAGTCAAGTTCAGAATGATAGATAGAATTAATATGAAGAAAAAAGTGCTAGTGGCCATGTCTGGAGGTGTTGACTCCTCGGTGGCCGCTTATTTACTAAAAAAAGAAGGATACGAAGTCATTGGCGCGACAATGAAGCTTTTTTGCTATGGAGAAAGTGCCAGTTCTCCCAAGTCATGCTGTTCTCTGGAGGCAATCAATGATGCGAAAGCGGTTTGTAAAAAGCTTGGGATGCCTCATTATGTTATTTCATATGAGAAAGAGTTTGGACGTAATGTGATAGAGAATTTTATCAGCGAATACAAAGAAGGCAGAACTCCAAATCCCTGTATTCGCTGTAATCAGCTTATAAAGTTTGATTATCTTCTGAAAAAAGCAGAGCAACTGGGATGTGAGTATCTGGCTACGGGACACTATTCAAGAAAAGTAAAAAGTAAAAAGAGAAAAGTAAAAAGTTATAAACTTCTAAGGGGTATGGATTCAGGCAAGGATCAGACATACTTTTTATATAGACTGAACCAAAGCCAGCTGCGAAGATTAATATTTCCCCTGGGAGGATTTAAAAAGAGTGAAGTTCGAGAACTGGCCAAGGAAGCAGGCTTGAAAACGGCTGAAAAAAGAGAAAGTCAGGGAATATGTTTTGTGGACGGCGAGGTTTCGGACTATCTGAAGGGCAAGATTAAAACAGAAAAGGGAGATATTCTGGATGTGAAGGGCGAAAAGATAGGAGAGCATGAAGGTGCGATATTCTATACTGTCGGGCAGAGAAAGGGACTTGGCGGCGGGTTTACCGAACCTCTGTATGTTCTAAATATTGATATTAGAAAGAACACGATTACTATTGGTGAAGACAAGGATTTGTATAAGTGTGAGGTAGAGTTTGAGGATACTATCTGGATTAATGAAGAACCAAAAAACGTACGTAACCTCAAGGCTATTATCCGTTATGGCAGTATGGAGCCTGAGAAAATTACAAAATTAGAAAGAAAAAGCGGGAAATATAAGGCTATCTTTAAGAATAAGGTGCGGGCTATCACTCCGGGGCAGGCAATAGTATTTTACAGACGTGATGAATGTCTAGGAGGCGGTATCATTACCAACTTAAGTTCTAATCCAAAATGCAATTCCTTCTAAAGACTTCATCAGGTGTCAGG
>CAZTWZ010000072.1:0-4163 GCA_964617835.1 uncultured Candidatus Saccharibacteria bacterium
CTAGTTTATCTTAGTTTGAGAGATGAATCTGTTCCAATAAGTTTATATAACTCAATTTTTATTATTGATTTTTTATTGAAAAATTGATAGAATTTAAACTTGATGAATAGAAAAAAGAAAAATCATTTGGAGCTTACTAAAGAGCTTGCAATTACGGATTTCAAACTTAAGTATCAGGGCTCGGTGTTAGGATATTTTTGGTCTTTAGGGAAGCCTATAATGTTTTTTTTGGTTTTATATCTTGTTTTTGCAAAATTTTTGAAAATAGGTGGTTCTATAGAGCATTATCCAGCCTATCTTTTGTTGGGAGTTGTTTTGTGGGGATTTTTTGCAGAACTTACCACAATGTCGCTAGGCGCTATTGTGAGCAAAGGGGACTTAATAAGAAAGGTTTTCTTTCCAAGGATTATTTTGGTAGTTTCGGGTAGCATGACTGCATTAATGACTTTTTCTCTTAATTTAATTGCTGTTTTAGTTTTAATATTTTTTACTGGAGTATTCTTTGGGGTGAATTCATTGTTTTTCCCCTTGCTTATATTGGAACTTTTTGTTTTAACATTGGGAATTGCGTTAGTCCTAAGCTCTTTATTTGTTAGATTCAGAGATTTGGGTCATATTTGGGAAGTAACTTTACAGATTTTATTTTATGCAACACCAATATTATATCCACTCTCATTTGTTCCTCAGAAAATAGGAAAAGTTTTACTGCTAAGCCCAATAGCTCAAATCATTCAAGATAGTAGATATGTATTAATAACAACCCAAACAGAGACTGCCTGGAAAATGTTATCCTTTCCATATTTTTTAATTCCTTATACATTACCCCTTATTGTTTTTATAATGGGCTATTGGCTTTTTCAAAAGTCTGCAGCCAAGTTTGCGGAGGAAATATAAAATGAGCGAAACTTTAATAAAAAAGTTTACAAAAAAAGAAATAAAATCAAAGAAAATTGCCATAAAGGTTGAAAACCTTTCTAAAACCTTTCGTATTCCTCATGAAAAGCACACAAGCTTGAAGTCAACTGCATTTAATGCATTTAAAAAAAGAACTTACGAAGAATTTCAAGCATTAGATAATGTTAACTTTGAAATAAAAAAAGGGGAATTCTTTGGCATCATGGGGCGTAATGGTAGCGGGAAGAGCACTTTGCTCAAGATTATCGCGGGGATTTATATGCCAAATAAAGGAACCGTGATAGTTAATGGGAAACTATCTCCCTTTTTAGAGCTAGGCGTTGGTTTTAATTTTGATCTCACAGCCCGTGAAAATGTTTTTTTGGGAGGGGCAATTCTTGGTCTCTCTAAGAAAGAGGTAACCGAGAAAGTAGATAAAATTATCAAGTTTGCAGAACTAGAAGACTTTGCTGACATGAAGCTTAAAAATTTTTCTAGCGGGATGCAAGTAAGATTAGCTTTTTCTTTAGCTATAAACGTTCATGCAGAAATATTATTAATGGATGAGGTATTAGCTGTAGGGGATAGTAATTTTCAAGCTAAATGTTTAGATAAGTTTAATGAATATCGAGAAGAAGGTAAAACCGTTGTTTTGGTATCCCACGATATTACTACCATACAAAAATATTGTGACAGAGCTATTCTTGTAAAAAAAGGAGAGATTGTTAAGATTGGTAGAGCAACCGATGTTGGTAATGAGTACATAAAGCAGAATATGGCAGATGAGGAAGCAAGAGACGCCGCTAATGAAGTAGCGGGAGAAGATGTAAAAGCAGTCAAGAGAGAGAGAAAAGTTAAAATCATCAAAACAGAACTTCATGACCACAGACAGCAAAAGAAAAAAACATTCAAAACAGGAGATGATATAGCGATAAGGGTTAAGTTTAAGAAAAATGAAAAGACTATCAAGGATATTAATATTGGGATTGGTATATATAAGGATGATGGAAGCTATATTTTAGGCTATAACACTATGATGGATAATTTTAAAATTACAAGGAATAATGTTGACCTAATTATGAAAAAAATCCCTTTATTAACCGGGGCTTATTATGTTAATGTTGTGTGCTTTGGGAAAGTAGAAGCAAGACCATTTGATTTTAAAGTTAGAGTAATAAGTTTTAGGATTTTTCCCAAGGAAAGCATAGAAAAAGCCAGAGGAATTTTATACATTCCTCATATTTGGGAGGAAAGAAAGAAAATAGACATATGATCTTAAAAAGCAAAAAGAAAAGAATTGGTGTTTCACTAAGAGAGTCAAGAAAACTTTCTTCTTTAGGTCCTTTTTATCATGACTGGTGGGAGTTTGGTCTATCTGTTAAGCAGAAAGAAGGCATTTTTAAAACCAATCAAGAATCTAAAGAGCATTTAATACGTGGATATCTAGAATTAGCTATAGCAAAATCAAGAAAAAATCTTTCTTATCACCCATCTATTTTGGAGACTTTCTGTGCTGATGGTTATTATTCTTTCTGGGCAAAAAGATATGGAGCAGGCAAAATTTTTGGCATAGATCTTGATGAAGAAGAAATTGAGAGAGCAAATCTAATAAATCAATTGCTTGGATATAATGATATGAAATTTGACATCATGGACGTAAATAAGATTAACAAATTAAACAAAAAGTTTGATGTGGTGCTTTGTACAGGAGGGCTTTACCATGTTTCTAACCCAAAGGATATTTTGACAAAATGCCATGAAAGATCAAAAAAATACTTAGTTGTTCAAACGGTCATTACGCTTACAACGGAAAAGGAAGATTATTTTAAAGAGCCAGCACCCGGATGGACTTGGGGATGTAGAATAACCTATAAAGGTTTAATAAAAATGCTACAAGATACAGGCTGGGATATTGTTGATATAACAAGAAATGAGCTAGAAGGGAATGAAAGACTAGAAGACAGAGGTTCTGTTTATGCCTTATGTTCAAAGAAATAAGATGGATAAAATTATGCCAAAAGTTATTCTTGATTACTACACAAAAGAAGATGGAGTAAATTATTCGGATGGTTCTATTGAGGACAAAATTCTCAATATCTATCAAGGGGGCAATGCTAAAATAAAGATTGATAACATGTTGGCAGATAATCCTTCCTGGCCTGAGATATGCCACCTATCAGAAGAGAGAAAAAACCTCCTGTCTTGGTATGATTTCAAGGACACAGCTTCCTTACTTGAAATCGGATCTGGTTGGGGGGCTCTTACGGGTCTGTTTTGTGAAAAAGTTGACAAAGTTACGGCAGTTGAATTGACTAAGAAAAGAGCAGAGATAACTGCATATAGACATAAAGAAAAATCAAATTTAACAGTAATAGCTGGAAATATTGATAGAATCCAAATAAAAAAGAAATTTGATTATGTGACGTCTATAGGTGTATTAGAGTATGCTGGAAAATATACAAATTCAGAAAACCCTTATTTTGATTTTCTCTTAAAGCTTAAGTCTTTTCTTAAAGATGATGGAAGATTAATAATAGCAATAGAGAATAAATTCGGACTTAAATATTGGTCTGGTGTAAGGGAGGATCATGCAGGAGGACTATTTGAGTCGCTAGAAGACTACCCAGAAGATAGGGGAGTAAGAACTTTCGGTAAAAAGGGTATAAATGATCTTTTGAAAAGGGCAGGATTTAGACATATTGACTTCTATTATCCTCTTCCTGACTACAAACTACCTGATGAATTATTTTCAGATCAATATTTACCCTCGACAAATCACAATATTCGAGCTGCTATCATGCCCTTTATTGATTACAGCCAGAAGCGAGAATACCTTTTCAATGAAAAGCTTGTCAGTGATAATATTGTGAAAGAAGGTCAATTTGGTTTCTTCGCAAACTCTTTTTTAATTTTTGCAAGAAAAGAGGGTGAATGATTGTCTATATAAAGCATAACCTACACAGAAGGAGAAAGCTTCAATTAATAACTACCATTGAAAAAGAGGGTAACAAGCTTTATGCATATAAAAAAGCAACAGATAAAGAAAGTGATAATTTTCTTAAATCATTGTTTTCTAAGTATGATTATTTAACAAGAAAAAGTTTTCCACTGACCGTCATTAAGCCTGTTCAGTCAAAGAAGGGTATCAGATTTGATTATTTAGACTATAAATCCTTTGACACGATGCTTTTCGAGGCAGTTCAACAAAGAGATGGAGAGTTGATAAAGAAGATTTTTGTTGACTATAAAAAGTTGCTAGATAAAATTCC
>CAZTWZ010000073.1:0-4152 GCA_964617835.1 uncultured Candidatus Saccharibacteria bacterium
CCGATAGGAAGAGGAGCACTGCCAAAGCAGAGTTTCTGGGCGGTGTCAAAACTATCGCAATAGGCGCTCCACAGGTCATACTGAAGATTTGCGGCTTTGGAAATAAACAGTTTGAAACTGAAATAAAGGAAATAGAGGGCTATGCCCAAAAGGGCTATAAATCCTTAGTCGTGGCAGTCAAAAATGGAAACCGAGAG
Organism: uncultured Candidatus Saccharibacteria bacterium; assembly: GCA_964617835.1. Taxonomy (GTDB): domain Bacteria; phylum Patescibacteriota; class CPR2; order UBA1875; family JAJYID01; genus CAZTWZ01. Next base: position 198 of record CAZTWZ010000073.1, read on the forward strand.
AGAAATATGACGCTTGCCGGAGTTATCCTTTTCTCGGATGTTCTTAGAACTGACTCTAAAGAAGTGCTGGACTTTCTAGTGACACAAGGCATAAATACCAAACTGATAACCGGCGACAGCTTTGCTATCAGTAGGAGAATAGCGGAGGAGCTGGAGCTTAAGGGAAAAGTGCTGGGCAAACAGCAGATTGCTGCCATGGATTTCAAGACATTAAAGTTAAAGGACTTCAATGATACTGCTGTCTTTTCCGAAATACTGCCGATTGAGAAGTTTCAAATTGTTGAGTTTGCCAAAAAACATTACGTCGTTGCTGTCACCGGCGATGGCGTTAATGACATCCCTCCGGTCGAAACATCCGATGTCGGCATCGCCGTCAAACAAGCAGTGGACGCCCTAAAGGGGGCCGCCGACATTGTTATCTTGGAAGATGGTATTTCGGTCATCAAAGACACCGTTATCGAGGCTCGAAAAATATTTTCCCGCCTTTACTCATATGCGGTTTATCGAATATCAGAAAGCTTCCGCGTCATTTTTAATATCCTGGTCATCGGTCTTTTGTATCGTAACTTTCCCCTACTGCCAATTCAGCTAATTATCTTGACACTTCTAAATGACATACCCATCGTATCTCTCGCTTTTAATCGCGTAGAAGCCCCCCGCAAACCGGCAAAAGCTACCTCAAAAAAGAAATTTTATCTTGGGACAGCTCTCGGAATGGTGGGACTTGTAAACAGTCTTATCTTTTTCTTCCTTGCCAAAGATATTTTTGGCGCTAGCTGGGGCGCCATACAAACTATGTTCTTTTTAAAGCTCTCTGTTTCCGGTCATATGCTAATCTTTGTCGCCCACACGAAAAAAAGGTGGTACAAGTTTTTGCCCTCAAAAACAGTAATAATATCAACGCTGGCCACCCAGCTTGTCGCTACCGGACTTGTCTACTTTGGAATTTTAATGCAAAGTATAAGCTGGGAAATGATTCTAATCGTCTGGATATGGGGACTTTTCTGGATGCAGATTAGCGAGATAATAAAAGTTGCCGAGCAGTTTTTCGAGAAGAAATTCTTAAAAGACTAATAAGCTCTTTTCTGGAAAAAGCTGCTCCCATAGCACTCCCCGCACCAGTACCGGTGACAGCCACCGATTCACCGTCTTTCACCAGAAAGCTGATATCCTTTGCGCCATAAACCCGAGTTTTTCCGGCTTGATAAATCTTGCTTACTTTTTTTAGTTCAATCACTTATTTCCCTTTCTTTACATTCTCTTACAGTAATTATAATAAATTCTACAATTTTCTCAAAAGTTATTTACTAGTTCATACGCTCCCCATATACCGGCTATTCCTCCCAAAGCGCCGAGAAGTATAGAAACAAAAGAAAAAGCACTTCCGCCCCAAAGTACAGGCAGGTATCCGCCTATGAGAGTGCCGACAAACATTCCAAGCATTATATATTTCTTCTCCATATAAATATTCTATCACCTTAGTTTTTAAAAGGGTAATAATTATATTCATATAAATACTGGGATATTATATGAATTTCAAACAATATCGTGTGCCTGGCCGCAACTTGTTTATACTAAGATTACCCTAGAACGTTTTTGCTGTTTTTTTCTTGCATATATGATGCAAGATCTTCATCTGATAGTTTTGAGAAGTCCATATTTATATAATACAACTATAACACACTAAAACTGCTATGCTTTGTATATTAGTATAATTTTCTCTAATTAAAATAAATAAAATATGTTATTTATTTTTCCTATGCCTTGCGCTTTTGTTAAGTATCTTTTTTCGAAGCCGCAAACTTTTCGGTGTTACCTCAAGGAGCTCATCATCCTCCAAAAAGTCTAATGACTGCTCAAGAGTAAATATAGTTGGCGGTGTCAGAGTAAGCGCATCATCAGAGCTGGCAGCCCGGACATTGGTCAGCTTTTTTTCTTTAGTCACGTTTATTTCTATATCTCCCTCACGAGAGTTCAAACCCACTATCATCCCTTCATACACTTGAGTTTGAGGTTTGATAAAAACGACTCCTCTCCCTTGTGCATTATATAGTCCATATATCACTGCCTTTCCCGACTCATGGGCTATGAGCGCGCCATTTCTAAGCTTTGGGATGGCAGTTCCGACCGGCTGAAACTTGGTAAATATAGAATTCATGATAGCTGTACCATGAGATAGTGTTAGTAATTGATTTCTAAGACCGAGAATACCTCGAGTTGAAATCTTAAAAACTAATCTAGTTGTCCCATCAGAATTTTCGTCTTGGCTTAGTAATGCTCCTTTTCTTCTACCAACCTCCGATGTTACTGCGCCCACATATTGTGTGGCAACATCTATAGTTAATTCTTCCATTGGTTCACACTTCGCACCATCAATCTCCTTTATTATTACCTGTGGTTTCCCTATTTCCAGTTCATATCCTTCACGTCTCAGGTTTTCAATAAAGACAGATAGATGCAGTTCACCGCGACCCGACAGGATATAGTCACCCGAGGAACCTATTTCCATCTTCAGAGATACATTTATCTCCAACTCCTTCTTTATTCTTTCAAGTATTTGGCGACTGGTTACAAACTGCCCTTCTTTGCCGGCAAATGGAGAAGTATTGGCAGAAACTGACATTTTCAGTGTCGGCTCTTCTACCTCAATGACGGGCAATGCTTCAGGGTGTGCACTATCTGCCAGAGTATCTCCAATCCCCGCATTTTTAATGCCCGTCAGCGAAACAATCTCACCTGCCGGGGCGCTATGAACTGCTTCTTTCTTTAAGCCCCGAGACACATAGACCTTATCTATTCTTGCCTGTTCTTTAGTCCCGTCTTTTTTCATCAAAGTGATGGTTTCTCCTGATTTTGCTATCCCGCGTTTAATCCTGCCAACGGCATGCTTGCCCTGAAAGCTATCGCTTTCCAGGTTCGTTACCAGCATTTGGAATGGCTGGTTCTTTTCGATTTTTGGCGCAGGAACATGGTTTATAATAGCCTCAAAGATATCTGTCAGATCAGCTTTTTCTCCCATATCTTCCGGTACTTCTTTCCATGCCTTGCCATCACGGGCAATGGCATAGTAAACCGGAAAATCCAGCTGATCTACATCTGTCGCCAGATCCAGAAAAAGATCATGAGTTTTATCTATCACTTTTTTAATCCTTGCATTAGATTTGTCTATTTTATTGATAACCACAATCAGCTTAAGCCCTACCTCAAGCGCTTTTTTTAAAACAAACTTGGTCTGAGGCATCGGCCCTTCGTGCGCATCAATAACTAGGATGGCGCCATCAGCCATATTTAGAGTTCTTTCTACTTCTCCGCCAAAATCAGCATGACCGGGTGTATCTATAATATTAATCTTCGTGTCGCCATACTTCACTGCCGTGTTTTTGGCGAGAATTGTAATACCACGCTCACGTTCCTGGTCATCTGAGTCCATTATCAGCTCCTGAGAAAAAGCCGCTTCATTTTCCCGGAAAGTTTTGGACTGCTTAAGTAGACCATCTACAAGGGTGGTTTTTCCATGGTCAACATGGGCTATAATTGCGACATTTCGTAAATTCATTATATTCGTCATTCTGGCTTGTCCAGAACCTTCCCCTATCATTCCAGACCTGATCCGGGATCCAGTTTTTTTATATATATTCTGGATCAAGTTTAGAATGACAATACTGTTTTCTAATAAAAAAGACTCGCTTATCTATAGGGTCACGCGAGCCATCTTTTCGCCTTTGTAACTGTTTAATTATAGGTTAAATTGGGACAATTGTCAATTTTTTAAGGTAATGTGCACACACCTTTTGCACTTTTCTCGTACGATAGGAGGTATGAAAACAATGCCAAATAGCACACAAGAAGAAAAATTAAGATGGATTAAACCGATTCTTGACGGAGAGGTTTCAATTAGAATGATGGCCAGGATATGCCCTTTCTCTGAAAGAAGCTTAAAGTATTGGTTAGCTGG
>CAZTWZ010000074.1:0-3977 GCA_964617835.1 uncultured Candidatus Saccharibacteria bacterium
ACTTTTGATCCCAAAGCTTTTCTGAAGATGTTTGACCTCTCTCGGTTGCTCTTTTAGTTTATCTGCACCAATATACGAATGGTGCTAATCTGCGAATTAGTTAAGGCAGTAAAGTAGTTAACTGGTAAATGTTGGCAGATTGGCACGACTAGTAAATTAGAACGAAAATTAATATAATTGTGAGGGCGGAAAGGATAAAAAGCAAATGGAAGATATTAACTGGAAGATGTTTGTTGCTCCTATCATAATTCTCTTTGTTTTTATTGGAGGAATAATAGGGATAGTAAACTGGCAAAAATCAAAACAGGAACAGGCACCCGTTGTTAATGACCTAACTGTAAATCTGCCCGAAGGCGAGGTTCAAAGTGGACAAAAAGAAATTACGGTAAACGGCAGTGTGAGTGAAGGTAATCAAGTTTTTATAAATGGCGATGAAGTCCAGGTAAATAAAGAAGGGTCTTATACCAAGACAGTTGTTTTAGATGAGGGCGAAAATAAGATTGAGATTCAAACAAGAAGAGATGGAGAGGTGGTAAAAACAGTAGAAAGAACAGTCAGGTATACAGCCGCTTCACCCGCAAGCGAAGTTGTTTCTACTCCTTCCCAAGGACAGCCGGCAACAAGCCCTTCTCAGGCTCCAGTGAGTCCGGCACCTTCAAGCCTTGCAACATCCGGTCCGGAAGAAGTAATAATTCCGATAGTCGGATTTGGCGGAGTAATAGTGGCTGTAGCGTACTATGCAAGAAGTAAAAAACAGCTTACACTGAACTTAAGAAAATAAAACTTAATTTGATAAAAAATAACGCCTTCGCAATAGGGCGTTATTTTGTTTGCGATAGATACTTCGCTACATCGGTTTAGTGAAGTGATATTCATTGCATAATAATTGCAAGGTTTTTTTGTCTCAGAATCGATTGTATGATATGACATGTTTAGGGTAAGTAGTAAATCATGTCTTGTATTAAGACGTAAAGGTCTCGAGCATCTTGGACATATTCATCTAAAATCCTTTTATAGAGACTGTAAGAACAAAAGCACTCTCTTTATTTTTATTATAGAACAAGAACTAAACTAATTATCCTTTACAGAAGAGGGATTTTTTGGTATCATTTTATAGTCTCGCCAGAGGTGATCTCGATCAGCGTATCGGGACTTCATTAATGAGATTAAACTAAAAGAAAGAGATTCTGCGATTAAATCAGCAGAATTAAAGGTAAGAAAACATGGCAAAGGCCAAAGAAATGACAATGGAAGACCTGATGTCTTCGTATGGTGATATAAATGTTCCAAAAGAAGGAGATGTTCTTGAAGGAACCATTATTAATATTACAAAAAATGGAGCATGGCTGGATCTTGGCACATACGGGACGGGACTGGTTGTCGGACCCGAAGTAGTAGATATGGGTGAAAAGGTGAAACCGGGTGATAAGATGAGCGCCTCAGTAATTTATCAGGAAACTGATGAAGGATATGTGCTCTTATCTCTCAGAAAAGCTACCCGCGAGAGAGTCTGGGAAAAACTGACTCGAATGATGAATGAAGGAGAGGTAGTAAAAGTTAAGCCGTTTGATGCAAACAAGGGCGGACTTTTGATTGAATATGAAACAGTCAGGGGATTTTTGCCTGTTTCACAGCTTTCTACCGAACATTATCCAAGAGTGTCTGATAAAGATGAGATTCTGGTTAGGCTCAACGAGATTGTGGGACGGGTTTTAGATGTTGTTGTTTTAGACGTAGATAAGAGTGAAAGCAAGCTGATATTCTCAGAAAAAGCAGCTATGAAAGATAAAACTGAAGAGCTTCTCTCTAAATTTAAAATAGGAGATGAGTCAAAGGGAAAAGTTACCGGTGTGGTAGACTTTGGAATCTTTTTAAATGTGCAGGGTGTAGAAGGTCTAGTCCATATTTCGGAAATTTCATGGGACAGAGTAGATAGTCCATCAGATTTTGTGAAGGTTGGCGATGAAGTGGGAGTGAAAATAATCGGGATAGAGGATGAAAAGATTTCTCTGTCTATGAAAAGACTTAAAGATGATCCATGGCTTAAGAAAGTAAAAGAGATTAAAGTCGGAGATAAAATAAAAGGAGAAGTTTTCAGGATTACTCCGTTTGGGGCCTTTGTGAAACTTCCTCAGGGGATAGAAGCACTTGTACATATTTCCGAACTTTCTGAAAAGCACATTGCTTCACCTGATGAGATAGTAGAAGGGGGTAAAAAATATGAGTTTAAGATTATTTCTATGGATATAGACAACCACAAGCTTGCACTCTCCCTAAAAGATACAAAAACCGGCAAAAAGGAAAAATCTACCGAAAAATCAGAAAAGAAAGAGGTATCCAAAAAGTCTGCATCCAAAACGGTAAAGTCAGAGAAAACCAAATCTAAGAAGGTTACATCAAGTAAGGTCAAAGTAACGAAAAAGAAAGAACAAAAGGCTAAAAAATAAGATGATGTAGGAATCTTGTCAGAAGTATTTGATTTGCAAGAAATCTCCGTCTTTACGAGAGATTTTTTATTCAAAAGCAGCAAGAATATGGAATAGTAGAATGGGGAGTCTTAAATCCAACTTTCTTATCCCAGATTCAAAATACAAAATTCTAAATTCAAGGAAAATATGAATATGACAGATAAAATAGAAAAAAAACAAATACCAGAAGTGTTAACAGTAGGAGAGTTTGCGCAAATTCTTGGTGTTTCGGTTGCGCAAGTGATTGCCGAGCTTATGAAAAATGGCGTTATGGCAACTATTAATGAATATATAGATTTTGAAACATCAGAGATAATTGCCGAATATCTTGGTTTTGAAGTGGAAAAAACAATTTCTGAAGATACTAAGCCAAAGACCCAAGTTCAAGAGTCTAAGAAAGGGAAGATGGTGCCAAGACCTCCTATCGTAGCGGTTCTGGGGCATGTTGATCATGGAAAGACCTCACTTTTAGACGCAATAAGAGAGACTGATGTGGCTGGAAAAGAATCAGGAGGTATTACCCAGCATATTGGCGCTTACCAGATAGAAAAAGATAATCGTAAAATAACATTTTTAGATACGCCCGGACATGCGGCGTTTGAAAAAATGAGACAACAGGGGGCGGAGGTAACTGATATTGCTCTTATTCTGGTTGCAGCTGATGATGGTGTGAAGCCCCAAACGGTTGAAGCGATAAATCATGCAAAAAAAGCGGAAACCCAGATGATAGTAGTGATTACAAAGACAGATAAACCGGAAGCCGATATTAACAGGGTTAAGCAGCAGGTAGCTGAACTAGGTCTCAATCCTGAAGAATGGGGAGGGAAAACACCAGTTGTAGAGGTATCGGCAAAGACGAAAGAAGGCATTGATGATCTCCTAGATCTAATATTAGTTATGGCAGATATCACTGAGTTTAAGGCCGATCCCGATATGCTGGCCTCAGGTATCGCCATAGAAACACATATGGAATATGGCAAGGGTCCCGTAGCAACAATATTGGTTAAGAACGGTACGCTTAGAACAGGTGACTTTATAGCCGTGGGTGAAACTTATGGGAAAGTAAGAAGTATGGAAGATCACAGGAAAAAAAGACTGAAAGAAGCCACTCCCGGAACCCCAGTGAGAATATCAGGGCTTAAGGGGGTTCCAAAAGTTTCTGATTTGTTACAGGCCTTTACCAGCGAGAAAGAAGCAAAGTCAGAGGTAGAAAATATTAAAAAAACAAAAAAGATAAGCTCTCTCGCCAATGTTAAAAAGATAGGTGTTAAGGAACTTTCTAAGTCCATGAGAGATTCAGAGAAAAAAGAGCTTAGCGTAGTTTTAAAAGCTGATGTCAGGGGCTCCTTAGATGCCATAAAAGAAGCATTTAAAAATATTTCAAATGATGAAGTCAGAATAAAGGTGGTATCGGGAAAAGTTGGAGATATAACGGAAAATGATATTGCCATGGCAAAGTCTGCTGATAATATTATTATAGGATTTAATGTTTCAGTATCAGCCAATATT
>CAZTWZ010000075.1:0-3975 GCA_964617835.1 uncultured Candidatus Saccharibacteria bacterium
GCGGTTTTCTACATCTTTTCTTCCCAAGCCAGGACTAAAGGGGAAAGACTATGATTAGGGGTAATGATATTCAGCTTGATGCTGATCAAAACGCTCTGCTTGTTCAGAAAAAAGCCATTCCTGTTTCTGTGCATTTTGCGGGGACTGATGGGGTATGCGTTACCAAGGAGGGCGATGTTTTCTTTAAGTCCGGCGATGCAATTATGACAGGTGTGGAGGGTGAACAATGGCCGATCGAAAGATCAAAGTTTGATGCTTCTTATCAACCCATTTCCCCTACAAAAACAGGCGAGGATGGCCAATACGCGAAAAAGCCCATTACCGTTTACGCACTTCAGTTGAATGAACCGTTTTATGTGGATGTTTCCTGGGGCTCGGGACGGCTAGAAGGCCAGCCCTGCGATTGGTTGTTGCAGTATGGCCCCGATGATTACGGCATTGTCAGTAAGTCTATTTTCGAAAAAACGTATGAAATTATTAGCTAGGGATACTCTGAGAAACTCAGAGTATCCGTGCGGGCCACGGACGGGCCTCCAAAATCGAGCACGCAAGTGCATGATTTTGTGAGCAAAGGTAAAACCACGTTTTTGCCTTTGCGTACTGAAAAAGTGCATGGACGTACTTTTTCAGAGCTTCCCTAGTTCACTCTGGGGAGGGTTTAATGTCACAAGATAATAGAGAAATCCGGGTGTTTATTTCATCCACATTTTCAGATATGCGGGTTGAACGTGACTATCTGAATAAGCACGTATTCCCTGGCTTGAGGAAAATGTGTCAGCAGCGCGGAGTTATTTTCACCGAAGTGGATTTACAGTGGGGGATTACTGAGGGACAGGCAGAAGATGGTGGTGCTATTGAGGTCTGCCTAGATGAAATCAATCGCTGTCATCCATATTTTATTGGGTTGTTGGGAGAGCGCTATGGGTGGTCTCCAAAAGACTCTGGCCTGAGTTCTATCCCTGTTCGGAATGATGATCTCAAGAAACAGGTGAGGGAGTGGTCAGAAGCCGGAGAGAGTGTCACGGCTATGGAAATTATGCACGGAGTGTTGGATAATCCAAAAGAGGCACCTTATGCATATTTTTATTTCAGGAATAGTGAATGTACCGATACGTTGAGCGGGCAGGAAAGAACGAGTGATTATTATGATGATGATTTAACCAAGAAACAAAAGCTAAAGTGTTTAAAGAACAGAATTTTGGAGGAAAAAGGCGATTGGCATGTAAGAAACGAAGAGGGTGGCTATTGTAGTATCAAGTTTCTCGGAGAGCTTATTAAGACAGACCTTGAAGCTGCGATCAATGAAAGGTTTCCTGAAAGTGAAGTTCTCAGTCCATTGCAACATGAACGCAATATGCATGCTGCTTTTGCACAAAGCCGGTTATCAATAAATAAACCAGATGAGCCTTCATCCTATATAGTTGATGACAAAATGATGGGCTGTCTATTCAGACACTTTGAGTTAGATGATGTGCCTATAGTGATTACTGGTGACATGGGCTCTGGAAAGAGTGCATTGCTTGCCAACTTTGCTGCTCGGTGGAAGGAGAGGAACAAGGGTAAAGAAAGCTATGCGATTGAGCATTATGCGGGATCAGGTGGTGAGTCGGATGCAGTGGGTGTGCTACGCCGAATCATGGCTGAAATCAAAGTAGTGAGTAAGATAGATGGTGAACTGCCGTTGGATGATGAAGGGGTATATCAAGAGTTAGCATCTTGGTTGTTGGGAGTGCCAACGGACACCAAATATTTACTACTTTTGGATGGTGTAAATCAGCTCACGGGTAAAGATGGCGAGCTCAACCGCCTTATAAATGCGTTTCCACAACATGTAGGTAGTCATATTAACATTATCATCTCTACTCTAGATGGAGAAGTGTTGGATTCAGTTAATAAAAGGAATTGGGTGATCAAGAAAGTTTCTCCATTAAGTGTTGAGCAGAGAAAAGAACTAGTGTCTGTATATCTTCAACATTTCAGAAAAATTTTGCCAAATGACCTTCTGATGAACCTTATAGAAAGTAATGCTAGTCAGAATCCACTATATCTCCGCATTATTATTGATGAGTTACGTGTAGACGCAAAACATGATGAGCTAGCACTACGCTTGGAAAACTACTTATTGGCAAAAGATCCAGAACAATTATTTACCAAAGTGTTGTCGCGCTGGGAGAGGGATTATGGATTAGATCTTGTCAAGTGGGCCCTGGGTCTTATCTGGACATCTCGATATGGATTAAGTGAAAGTGAACTTCGGTCTATTCTGTGGCCTTCACTCTATAAAAAAGATGATTTAGAGGATATTTGCAGAGGCAGTCCTCTTCAGTTATCTACATTATTTTATGGAATGGGAGACTATCTATCGAATAGGGAAGGTCTGTATAACTTCATGCACGATGCTTTGAGACAGGCCGTTGATTCTCAATATATCAATAATAAAATTAAACAAACATGTCATCAATTAATTGCCAGCTATTTCGCGGGAGTAGAGGTAAGCCAAAGACAAGTGGATGAACTGCCTTGGCACTGGGTTCAATTAGAAGCAAGAGAAGAACTAGTGAGGTACCTGTATGATGTTAAAATGTTTAAGGTGTTTTCTGTGCGTTCATCGTGGCTTTTGGAACTTTCATTTTATTGGCGGAAAGCCGAATATGACATAGTCAAAGCATCAACATACTTAAATGAAAAACTATTAGGGTTGGAGCCAGTAAAATATATTGAAGCTGCTGAGTTAATTGGAAGTTTTTATAGCTTTATGGGGCTATATTTATACGCAGAAGAAACCATGCGGACTGTGCTAGAAATGCGTAAGGATTTTTTTGGGGATGAGCACCTAGATGTTGCATGTAGCCTGTCATCACTAGGTTTAACAGTAGCAGATCAAGGTCGGTTTGAAGAGGCAAACAAGCTGTGTACTAGTTCGTTTGAGATGAGATCAAAGTTACTAGGAAAAAATCACCCTCTTACCTTGAAAAGTATTGATAGTCTGGCGTATGTAATGGATAGGCAAGGTAAATACAAGGAAGCAGAAGGTTTATACAGAAAAAGTTTAGAGCTAAGAAAGGCGATTCTTGGTGGAGAGCATCAAGATGTTTTAACCAGCCTTCATGGCGTTGCTTTTGAACAGGATAACCAAGGAAAGTTATCAGAAGCAGAATCTATATATCGACAGCTTCTAGAAATCAGAACCCGAAAAATAGGTAAGAATCACCCTGATACAGTTAAGGCTATGAATAATTTGGCATATTGTAAATTTCGGCAAAAGCAATATGAGGAATCACATGCATTAGGAAAAGTAGTAGTAGAGGATCGGAAGTTAATTTTCGGCGATAAACACCCTTTGACTCTTAATAGTAGATTTGGTTATTCATGGGGGTTAATGAAATTAGGTAGAATTAAAGAATCTGAAGCTAATTTTGAACATCTTTTAAGGGATGGACTTGAAGTGTTTGGCAATACTCATCCATTTTACATAACGTATTTATTTGGGTATGGCACTTTACTGGAAGTCAAAGGATTATTTTCAAAAGCAGAAGAAGTTTTTCGTGATGTGCTTGATATAAGATATCGAGAGTTAGGTAATAAGCATCCTAATACAGAAATTTCTTTTGGCCATTTGACAAGGTTGCTTGAGAGTCAAAATAGGTTTGAAGATGCTTTGAAATTAAAGAATGAATTTCCTTCTATCAAGTATACGGATAGCCAACTCGAAGATACTTCATAGATAGAATGATCAAAAGTAGAGAGTTATCAGAAGCTTGATAGTTAACTCTGGAGAGGGCTTATGTCACAAGACAATAGAGGTTTTTCTCACTGAGAAAGTGGTCCGAACAACCTGGCGACTGGCTATTGCAGTATGGCCCCGATGATTACGGTGTTGTCAGCCAATCCATTTTTGAGAAAACCTACAAAATTATCAAATAGAGCTAGTTTAGGAGGGGGATAAATGGCGCGGGTATTCAGGGTTTTTTTAAG
>CAZTWZ010000076.1:0-3959 GCA_964617835.1 uncultured Candidatus Saccharibacteria bacterium
CTGACACCTGATGAAGTCTTTAGAAGGAATTGCATTTTGGATTAGAACTTAAGTCATATCTGCTTAATATTTTTTACTTAATAGACTATAATGAGACTTATGGAATACGTTTTATGCGCTGTTTCGGGTGGAGCAGGAAATAAGGATTTTTTTACTTATAGTGTGCCTGATGAGCTGAAAAATCAGATTAGAGTCGGACACATTGTCTCTTTGCCTTTCCGCGGTAAAAAATCAGCAGGTATCGTAATTGACTCGGTAAAGATGCCTAATTTTAAGACCAAAGAAATTACTGGCATTATAGATGGTCCGCTACCCAAACATTTAGTTGAAATAATTCCCTGGCTTCGCGACCGCTATGCTTCACCTGTTTCTGAAATTGTAAAAACCATTCTGCCAACAGGGGTCTTAAAAAAACGCAGAGACTTAGTGTCACAGAAAATTCGTGGCCAGATACGGAAAAAGCCCCAGCTCACTCAAGACCAGGCCGGTATTGTAAATAAGATTTTAAATAAAAATGATAAACCGCACTTAGTCTTTGGTGTCACCGGCTCGGGAAAAACAGAGGTGTATCTGGATGTACTGGAAGAAGTTATAAGATCGGGAAAACAAGCAATTATTTTGGTTCCGGAAGTCGCCCTTACCCCTCAAACTGTTCTGCGTTTTGAGGAGAGATTTTCTGGTCAAGTTGCGCTTTATCATAGCTATCTCAAGGAAACGGAAAGGGCTGGAGTATGGAAAAGCATAGTGAATGGTAAAAAAAATATAGTTATCGGTTCCAGAAGCGCTTTATTCCTGCCATTTAAAAAGCTGGGATTAATAGTAATGGATGAGGAGCACGAAACCAGTTATAAGCAGGATAAAAATCCTCGATATCAAACCCGTGAAGTTGCCAAAAAATTTAGCGAGTTTACGGAAGCAAGGCTTGTTTTGGGAAGTGCTACACCATCACTTGAATCATTTTTTTATGCAAAAAGCGGAGATTATTATCTCCATAAACTGCATGAAAGATATGTACAGGAAAAAATGCCGGAAACGACCATTGTTGACATGCGAAATGAGTTTAGATATGGCAATAAATCTGTGCTGTCAGAGAGACTTCAGAGAGAGATTAAAGAAGTACTGAATAACAAGCGCCAGGCAGTACTCTTTATGAACAGGCGCGGTTTTTCTACCTTTGTTTCCTGCCGTGACTGCGGATATGTAGTAATGTGCCCCAAGTGCGACATTCCCCTTGTTTATCACGAGTCCAAAAAACAAACGGGTCTTTTTTGCCATCACTGTGAATATAAAGCCAATATTCCTACTGTATGTCCGGAGTGCAAATCACATGCTATAAAATACTTCGGAAAAGGAACACAAAAAATAGAGTCGGAGATAAGGCGCTTCTTCCCTAAAGCAAAAGTAAAAAGAATGGATGCTGACTCGGTAAAAAAAGATCATAAAAATATCTACGAGGAGTTCAAAAACAAAAATTTTGATATACTTATAGGAACACAAATGATAGCCAAGGGATGGGACTTGCCAGAGGTAGATCTTGTGGGAGTTATAAGTGCTGATAATATGCTAAATCTTCCTGATTTTCGCGCTTCAGAGCACGCCTTTTCACTTATCGCCCAGGTATCTGGTCGAACAGGCAGGGGGACAAAAAGAGGATGCGTTATACTTCAGACCTATAACCCTGATAACCCTATACTGCATATGGCTGCTAAACATAACTACGAAGCATTTTATGAGCGTGAGCTACCCAAAAGAAAAGAGCTTTTTTACCCTCCATATTCTCATCTTATACATCTTCTCTATTCACACAAGGATCCAAAAAAATGCGAGGAAGAATCAGAGCTAATGAGTAAGAATATTACCCAGGAAATTATTAAGGGCAATAAAAATATAGTATTAGTCGGGCCATCCCCTGCCTTTCTGCCAAAAATCAATAACCTCTACCGCTGGCAGATATTACTCAAGATTAACCCACAAGAAAACCTTGATAATGTAGCTAAAAAGATGGTAAAATATATCAAAAATAAGTGGAAAATAGACATAAACCCGATTGGAACAATATAAGAAATGAAAAAAGTAGAAATTTTAACGCTTCCCAGCCCTATTTTAAGGAAAAAAGCCAAGAAAATAGATAAAATAGATAAAAAAACAGAAGCTACTATTAAAAAAATGATCAGAGCCCTCAAAGCTTCAGAGATTGAGGGGTTAGCTATCGCTGCCCCGCAAATAGGAGAAAGTATAAGATTGATTGTGGTTAGAGTTCGTGAGCAGAGAGATAAAGACGGCAAAATTATTCAAAAAGAGATACCTCTTACGGCATATATAAATCCAGAAATTACAAAGTTTTCAAAAGAAAAATGTGTACTGGAAGAAGGATGCCTTTCCTGTCCAAACTATTATGGACCCGTGGAAAGGCCTGCAAAAATCAAGTTTGAGGCAACTACTATTGAGGGGAAAAAGATTAAAAGGAGTACTGCCGGTATTTTAGCAAAAATCATCCAGCACGAAGTAGACCATCTTGATGGAATACTATTCATTGATAGGGTTACTGATAAATCAAAACTAAGGAAGGTGGAACTGAAAGATGGTAAAAGACCAGAAAAACAATCTTAAGATTGCCTTTGCCGGAGGGGGTTCCTTTGCAGAATCCATTTTTTCCAAACTGGCAGAGGATTTCCATGATTTAACCCTAATATCAAAAGAAGATAAGCCAAAGGGTCGAAGCAGAAAGTCCGAAAAACCAAAAATAAAGAAAATAGCTGGAAATAAAGACATTCCTATATTTGAGCCAAAAAATAAAGCCGAACTTGAAGAAATACTCAAAAAAATAAGCCCCGATCTAGTGATTATTGTCTCTCTTGGCATCATTATCACAGAAAATACTCTAAAAATACCTGCATACGGCTTTCTAAACGTTCATTTTTCTCTTCTTCCCCTTCACCGAGGACCCTCACCTGTACAATCTACAATACTTTCTGGTGACAAAAAGTCAGGATTTACCGTTCAGAAGGTTGTAAAAGAGATTGATGCAGGAGATATTATCTATAGGCAAGAAGTCAATTTAAACGGCAAGGAAACAACTGAGAATCTTGGCAGAAACCTAAGCAATATAGCAGCTAATAAAATTTCCGGTGTAGTTATGGACTATGTCGAAGGAAAAATTACGCCACAAAAACAAGATCACTCAAAAGCCACTTTCTCTAAAATTATTAAAAAATCAGATGGCCGTATAGATTGGTCAAAACCCGCCGGGAAAATAGAAAGAAAGGTTAGAGCATACACCCCATGGCCAAGCGCTTACACCTTTTGGAACGGAAAAATGCTGAAGATACTTGAGGCAGGTGTGTTAAATGAAGATTCCGGTGAGAAACCGGGCACTTTTTATAAAGTTTCCCCTGAAAAATACAGCATTCAAACCGGAAACAGCATTCTTATTATCAAAAAACTCCAACTAGAAGGGAAAAAACCGCTTGCGATAAGCGATTTTATACTTGGAAATTCTAAAATTATTGATTCTGTTTTGGGTTAACTAGCTAGTAGCGTATTGATCTTATTAACTACATCCATCGGTGTCAGCTGACTTTTTACTATATAATCTTTGGCGCCCAGGGCCTTAGCTCTCTTCAGATGATCCTCCTGAGCAAGGTTGCTCATAACCACAACTGATGTAGAGTTTATAGCATCATCGTCTCTAATTTTCTCTAAAACCCCAAAACCATCCATCTCCGGCATAATAATATCAAGGAGTACTAGATCCGGTGAAAAACTTTTAATCTTTTCCATACCAATCACACCATTCTCAGCAACTTCAACCGTATACCCTTCCAAGCTAAGCTTGGTTTGATACATCTTGGCAATAAATCTATCATCCTCAATAATGAGTATTTTTTCCTTTTGATTCTTTGTATCTTTGGATGAATCCTTTGAGTTTTTTAGGTCTTTTTGTGTTTCTTCAGCCATTT
>CAZTWZ010000077.1:0-3890 GCA_964617835.1 uncultured Candidatus Saccharibacteria bacterium
CTAGTTTATCTTAGTTTGAGAGATGAATCTGTTCCAATAAGTTTATATAACTCAAGAAATAATCTTGTATTGAGGTTTATAGTTTGATAAAATAGTTTTTATGATAAGTAAAAGATTTTTTAGCTTTTTCTTTTTTAGGAGTCTTGCCTAGCGGAAGATAAGCTTAGAAATTGTATAAAGAGCCCTTCCGCAAGGAAGGCTTTTTTGATTAATATTTAACGTCATTCCAAAAAAATCCGGAATCAAGATAATATAGATTCTGAATCAAGTTCAGAATGACAGAAGAAAAAATGAAAGAAAAGATCGCAGTACTTGGACCTGAGGGAACGTTTTCTCACCAAGCTGCTAAAAAAATTTATAGTAAAGACTCTGGCCAGAGCCAGAATAACAATACCATTGTGTTCCATAAAACCATCCATGATGTTTTTGAAGCTGTTGATAAGGATGGGTGCGAGAAGGGAGTTGTTCCGATAGAAAACTCTCTCGGCGGATCGGTTGGCTTCACACTTGATGCTCTCCTTGAGTATGATTTAAACATTGAAAAAGAGGAGATAATTCCCATAATACACTGTCTGATGGCAAAAGAGGGAAGCAAAAAAAGTGATATAAAGTATATTTATTCTCATAGCCAGACATACTCACAATGTGAAAAATACATACGAAAAAACTTTCCTAGTACAGAAATCATAGACACTCCCAGCAATGGAGAGTCAGCAAGGCTAGTCAAGGGTTCAACCCTTACAAGGGTTGAACCCTTACAAGGCGCTGCTATCGGACCAGAACTCGCCGCTAAAATCTATGGCTTGGAAATCCTACAAAAATCTATTCAAGATAGCAAGTTTAACGTCACAAAGTTTATAGTAATCTCAAAGCATAACACACAGTCCTCTGGATATGACAGAACATCTATCACTGTCTATCCGCAGGTGGATAGGCCTGGAATTCTTTGGGAAATATTAGGCTACTTCAAGAAAGCAAATGTAAACCTTTCAAAGATAGAGTCCAGACCCTCGAAGGGTAAGCTAGGTGACTATATATTCTATATGGACTTTGAGAGACATATATCTGATAAGAAATCGCAAGAACTAATAAAAGAATTAGAAAAAGTTGCTTTCGTAAAAATCCTCGGAAGCTATGAGCGAAAATATTAGATATTTTCTTAATTATTAATTCACAATTTCTAATTTCAAGTTTTAACCAGCCTCCAATCCCTAAAAGGTTCCAAACACTGGTACACTAGACTAGTCTAGTGTACCAGTGTTTCTTTTGCCCTTATGCCTATGTATAATGTTTATACTATGAAGAAAAAGATTTTAATTATTATTCTTTTCTCAATCACTTTAGGTGTTGTTATCTCTTATATATTTATATATTTACTCCCGCACCGCCTGTTGAACCTGCAAAACCTGCACCTGTTGACTGTACTTTTAGCAAACAAGATATGCTTGCCAAGATTAACTCTGTTCGTACTCATAAACTGACTGAGAATCGTTTACTTGATACTATTGCCCAGAAACGAGCCGATACTATTCCTTATGAGCTAGATCATCATGCTGGTTTTCATAAACTTATAAAGGATGGAACTTTTAATAATGTAATAATCGCTTATGTCGGTGAAATACTCGCATCTAATCATTGTCCATCTACTGAGCAGATATTCACTCAATGGAGAAACTCGCCAGAACATTGGTCTGCTATTACAAATGAGCAATATGATGTACTCGGAATTGGCTTTAATGGTCAAAGCGTTGTTGTTATCTTCGGAGACTTGAGATAACTTCTCTTCAAAAGAAAGGTTATCAAGAGACTGAAGCATGTAGCCTTTGTTAGAATCCCCGCAACTTAAAAACGAAAAAAAGAATCTTTTGACTAAAATAAGTATTTCTAAGATAATGGTTTTCATGAAGAAAAAGATTTTCATCACTTTAGGATTTTTATTAGCTGTTTTTATAATTACAAATTTGCTTGGCAGGGGGCCTATTTCTTTTCGGAGCCAGGCAAACAAATCAAACACAAAAATAGCCGCAGAAAAAATCAAGGCAGAAAAAAAGCAAATAAAGGAATATAGAAAAGAATATTCATTGGATGAAAGCACGATAGAATACAACGACTTTATGATACAGGCAATGTCAGGAATAGTCATTGACGCGGAAACGGGAAAAATACTATATGAAAAAGAAATGCACAAGAAGCTTCCCCCGGCGAGCATTACCAAAATATTGACAGGTATAGTCGCTCTGGAAAATCTCGATTTAAATAAAAAACTAACTGTATCTAAGCGTGCCTCCGAAATGGAAGCTTTCAATATGTCATCCCGTGAAGGGGAGAAACTGAAAACAGAGGATGTCCTTTATGCCCTTATGATGATATCGGCAAATGATGCGGCAGAAATACTGGCTGAGGGAATAGATGGAAACAGACAGACTTTCCTGGATAAGATGGATGAGAAAATACGCCTTTTAGAGCTGAAAGAAACGAGCTTCAAAAATCCCAGCGGACTTGATGAACCGGGACACACATCCAGCGCTTATGACATCGGAAAACTTACTTACTATGCTGTAAAATCTCATCCGGAAATTCTGAAATATATGGGTGAAAAACAGGAATATTCCATATCACCAACAGATGAAAATGATGCCCACTACTGGCCCGGCCATGTATCTCTCACTATGCGAAGCTACCCGGAAATGCTGGGAGCAAAAACCGGCTTTACCGATGAAGCAAGAAATACCTTTATCGGTATCGCCCAAAAAAATGGAAAGAAATTTATATTTGTCTTTATGGGGTCAGATCGCGGCAATGGAGATGCCTACGCCCTCTTAAACTTTGGTTTAAATAAAATGCAATGATTATCTTATTCGCAGCCAGACTATCAACTTGGAGAACAGCCCTGTCCAAAGAAATCAAAAAGGTTCAACCTTGCAAGGAACTGAATTTAAAAAAGCAGATAGCAAAAGCAGGTTGATAACTCGCGATTAATCCATAATGACAAACCGGTATCCTTTGACTTTGCCTCAAAACTAACAAAACAAAAAATACACATTTTGAATTTTTAATTTTAAATTTTGAACTTTTAGCATATAATATTCTTATGTAGTATGTTTTCGGAAAGGAGGGTAAAAAATATAGAACTTATTAGTCTTGGAGATTTAATAAATAGAGATAAGATTGCCACTATCAGCAAGTATCTTTCTTACTTTGTGTTCGCTATAAATATTTCTATAGTTATAGGATTTTTTTCAGCTGCCCTTTTTACAAAAAATGATATACTCCTGAACGATCTAATGCGTATCATGGCGGGGATTGCAGGTATAGGGATCGTCACTTTCTTTTTTTCAATTAAGCTAAACAGGGTAGAGCCCAAATCCAACCTTCTGCTTCAGTCATCTTTCCTGCTAGCTTACTTTTTTATACTCCTTGAAATGACGGGTCAAACAGAAAGCTTTCTTTTCCCCTTAACTTACCTCTTTCTAATATTTTCAGCTTTTTATTCACTAATCATTAGCTTAGTTCTCCTGATTGTTGCTATAAGTTATTTTATGTACAGCGAGCTTTACCTGAATAGCCAGTCTTTTCAGGATTTCATCACTCTAAACGGTTCTGTTATTTTTACCCTTGTCTCTGTAACCGCATTGTCTATATTTCTAGGTTATAGATATAGGAAAAGCATAATAGATAAATCCAAACTTGAAAAATATACAAAAAATGTTTCCGCCAATCAGTCAAAAGATGAGGCAATATTTGACAACATAGGCGATGGCATATATGCAGTTAATACTAAAAGAGAGATGATACTCTTTAATCCGCAAGCAGAGAAAATTACCGGATGGAAAGCAAAAGATACTATAGGGCTTCCCTGCAAAAAAATAATGAATCTTAAAAATGATCAG
>CAZTWZ010000078.1:0-3886 GCA_964617835.1 uncultured Candidatus Saccharibacteria bacterium
TTTCATACCTCCTATTTTAAGATGAAAAAGTGCAAAAAGTGTTTGCACATTACCTGCCGCCCTTTTGTTATGGTCTTTTTTATAGTAAAATATGCATTATGACATCAAAAGAATTACGTGAGAAGTTTTTAAAATTCTTTGAAGAAAAGGGGCATAAGGTTATACCTTCAGCTTCGCTCGTGCCCGAAAACGACCCCTCGGTACTCTTCACAACTGCAGGTATGCATCCCCTAGTTCCTTACTTAATGGGTGAGAAGCACCCCAAAGGAAAGAAGCTGGTTAATATTCAAAAATGTATTCGCACAGGTGATATTGATGAAGTTGGGAATATACAGCATTTAACCTTTTTTGAAATGCTTGGGTACTGGTCGCTTGGTGATTACTTTAAAAAAGAATCTATTTATTACACGTTTGATTTTTATACTAAAATACTTGGCTTTGATGCAGATAAGATATCAATAACAGTTTTTAAAGGTGACAAAGATGCTCCTTTTGATAAAGAATCATATGACGCTTGGAAAGAAATAGGAATTCCCGAAGAGAAAATTTATAAATATCCTAAAAAAGAGAACTGGTGGGGTCCGGTTTCAGATACGGGACCATGCGGACCATGTACAGAAATGTTTATTGATACTGGTATAGAGGCTTGTAGTGACAAGTGCGAACCTTCTTGTGATTGTGATAAATTTGTTGAACTTGGCAATAATGTCTTTATGGAATACTTTAAGAAGCATGTTGGCTCATATGAGAAACTTGAGCAGAAGAATGTTGATGTGGGGCTTGGTTTTGAGCGTTTGGTAATGATAACGAATGGGCTGGATACAGTATATGATACAGATTTATTCACAGGAATTATAGCTAGAATTAGAGAATTAGCAAAAAATCCTGAAGAGAAGTTAGTGAGAATTATAGCCGATCATATAAGGGCTGCAACTATAGCGATTGCTGATGAAGTTGAGCCTTCTAATCTAGATAGGGGATACATTGTCCGCAGATTGATTCGGCGGGCAGTTCGCCATGGCAGACTGATAGGTATAGAGGGAAAATTCACATCAGAAATTGCTAAAGAAGTGGTCAAGTCCCTTGGGGATACCTATCCGGAACTGAAAAAGAATGAAAAATTCATTTATTCAGAGCTGGATAAAGAAGAGACAAAGTTTGGGGCGACTTTGGATAAGGGGTTAATAAAAGTATTTGATAAGATTGCTCGCATTAAGTACCCAGATGGAAGTATGGCGGAGTTCGACGGTAACGCCAGGCCAAAACAGGAATCTAAAAAATGGCAATCTGTTATGACAGGTTCAGAAGCGTTTGATTTATATCAAACCTACGGGTTTCCGATTGAATTAACTGAGGAGATAGCTCAGGAGAAGGGCATTAAAGTTGATAAAAAAGGATTTGAGGAAGAATTCAAAAAACATCAGGAAATTTCTCGCAAAGGTGCTAAAAAGAAGTTTAAAGGTGGGCTTGGTGAAGTTTCAGAGAAGACCACTCAATATCACACAACTACTCATTTGCTTCATGAGGCTCTTAGACAGGTGCTTGGTAATCATGTTTATCAGAAGGGTTCTAATATTACAGAGGAACGCTTGCGGTTTGACTTCTCTCATCCAGACAAGATGACCGATAAAGAAAAGAAAAAAGTAGAGACAATAGTGAATGAGCAGATTAAGGCTAGGCTGCCTGTCATTGAGACTATTACAACCGTTGAAGAGGCAAAAGGCGAGGGGGCAATAGGACTTTTTGAAGCTAAATATGGAGGAAAGGTAAAGGTATACTCAATCGGAGGACCGCTGGATTCTCCAGATGCCTTTTCAAAAGAAATCTGTGGTGGTCCGCATGTCAAAAATACCAGCGAACTTGGTAATTTCAAAATCAAAAAAGAAGAGTCTAGCTCCAAGGGAGTTAGGAGAATAAAAGCAGTTTTAAAATAAAGACTAGCCAAGGGTCAGACCCTTGGCAAGGAGATATAAATGCCAAATGAAAACGGACAGCAATTTCTAAAAGAAAAGTACGACTTACATAACAGCCCCGAGGTTGAGTCGGCTGTAAAGCGCACAGAACATCGCGAGGGTGTTGATATTGGGCAAAAACCAGCCGAGCGTATCCAAAACTATCTCGACCGTTTCAAGGAAATCATCGAACGTGAAGATCCGGCAAAACGTGAACGAGGCATGGAAGCACTAAAGCATGTCCTTCATGAAAAGTTTGTCATAAAGCCAGATGAAATTCCTGAGTCATATTGGCAAAATTTGGAACGCATCGCCAGAGAGCGCGGACAAGGCGCCGATCTTGATCAAGTCGGTATAGAAACACTTAAAGAACAAAACACAAAAGCGATTATTGCCGATCAAAAGTCCAGTATGGATACTTGGATTGATTATCTTGGCTCAAAAGATGCCATGTACCCCGACTGGCTCAAATATTTTGCCATCAGGAGCATTCTTTCTATGGGAGGATTCGATAAAGAGAAACACGTTTTTTCCAAACGCTCAAAAGGCACAACCAAACCATTTCCGGACCTAAACCGCGAAGCTCTTGCCTACGTTCTTGACGCGGTGGAGAAGAAATATCAAGGTAAATTAGATCTTGATAATCTTGAAGGAGAAAAAAGAGAGAAATTTGAAAAAATCCTCTCAACCGGCAACTTTGCCAAACTCTATGCTTGGGCGATAGAAGAGGTAACGCCCTCATCTGTCGAGCAAACCCAAAACACAGAAGGAAAGTGGGTGCGATATGATCAAAACTCGGATCATATGCCACTTGTGGAGTCGCTTCAAGGCCATGGTACCGGTTGGTGTACGGCGGGAGAGTCAACAGCTCATGTCCAGCTATCCGGCGGAGATTTCTATGTATATTACTCCATTGATCAAGACGGGAACCCCATTATCCCAAGAGCGGCCATCAGAATGGAAGGAGACAATATCGGCGAAGTTCGGGGTATTGCCGAAGAGCAGAACATCGATCCCTACATTAATGACATAGTTCAAAAAAAGCTTCATGAGTTTCCGGACGGCGAAATATACGAAAAGAAAGTTTCAGATATGCAGATATTAACTGAAATTGCAAGAAAAGTGAGTGAAAAAGAAGAACTCACAAAAGATGAGCTTGTTTTTCTTTATGAAATTGACTCAAAAATCCAGGGATTCGGCTACCATGAGGACCCTCGTATCCAAGAGCTTAGAGAAGGAAGAATCGTAGAGGCTGATGCTCCGATAGTTCTGGAGTGCCTGCCTGACGAAATCGCCTATAGTCAAGAAGAAATTAGCGAGAAAACAAAAGCTTATGTCGGTCCGCTCTTCCCCGGCATTTTCAAAAACCATGCCGACCTTGAGCACGTCTATACTTCATTTCCAGAAGGCCATATTCGGCACCAAGTGCTTGAGATCGGCGGAAAGACCGCCGAGGCGCTTGAAAATAAGCTTAGGGATAATGGCGTAAATATCTCAGATTATGCCAGAGACATGTTAAAAAGCACTGACTTTACCGTTTCAGAAAATCCGGAAAGCATGGAACTGGTTTGCCTCAAGGTCGGTGACCTTGGATTTGACAGTGGAACAACAATTGATGAGATTTACGCCTGGGCTAAGGAGCTTGGCCTTCTACTCTGTCCCGCCGAAGCCGGACCGTATCTGCAGCTTCAAGACACCGGGCAACAGTTGTATGATAGGTATTGTTATATCGCCATGAAACAAATCGCTGATCGTCGCGGCCGCCCGGGCGTGTTCCGCCTTGCACGCTATGATGATGGTCTATGGCTGAACGGCCGCTGGGCTTACCCTGACATCGAGTGGCGTTCTGACTATCAGTTTGTCTTTCGCCTCCCGCAAGTTTCGGTCTAATGCACTTTTTTTGGTGGCTGAAACAGCCACTTTTTGTTAATATA
>CAZTWZ010000079.1:0-3797 GCA_964617835.1 uncultured Candidatus Saccharibacteria bacterium
AATCTCTTTCATTTTTTATTCTTAAGATAGTCTTTTTTTGCCGATCAGTCAGGTTATTTAAACCCTCAATTTCAGGGGTAGGTTTGTCTAAAAACCATATATCTATTTTCCATTGTTGCTCGCCGGTTCTGTGTTTTAACCCAATATAATAACCTTTCGGGAAGCATTTAGGAGGTTTGTTATCTACCCAATTACAGAAAAGATAACCCCTGAAATAATTATGATTTATCAGTTCACTTAAGGCCTTTGCAGCCGCTTTTCGATTAGTATTTTTACTGATAACATGTATGTCAATGTCATTCCTTGTCATTAAGCCGTAGCTGCAACTGCCAACAAGCTGAACTTCACCATATTTATTTAGTATTTTGATTAAATCAGATTCTTTCAATAAGGCATCTGCTTTTTTCTTTAATTGTTGAGATCTTTTACTGAGGTCTTTCATAATCCAATTATAAACATTTAATGGCTAACAGTAAACACAAAACCAGGGTTTAAAAAACGGCTGGTACACTAGACTAGTCTAGTGTACCAACAAATAAAAATCCGACACCAGGTATCGGATTTTTATTTGCATGGATTGCGACTTATGACTCATAAAGATAGATTTAAGCACTACACTAATACATATTAGTGTAGCGAAAATAAATAATTTTGAATAAATTATAGTGTCTGCCGCTTAAGTTCCAGGTGTTTCTTTGAATAGAGTTAAGTATTAGTCAGAAAAAATATCTACCAATTCTTGTGGTGCTTTATCTCTATTTTTTTCGTTTAAAGTATAGATTGAAACACCTTTTATATTTTTTAATGGTAATGACCAGGGTGCAGGATCGAAGATAATAGTACCAAGTATATTTGAATTTTCATTTAAAATCCTATCTATTTCTTTTAAAAAATTTTTTGATAAACTTTGAAATCTTCCAATTTCATCTATAAGGGTTATAGAATTTTCTTTTAAGGATTTTTTTATTTCAGGAATAATAAAATTATCAATACAGTCGAGATCTATGTCGTATTCGTCAACCTTTATGCCCGAATAAGTCTTCTTTTTATGTGCAAGAATTCGTGATTTATTTTTAAGATTCGTTACTTCAAAGCCAATTCGCTCACCTTCTTTATCCCTTATTTCATTAGAAATAATGCCACCAAGAGATTCCTTATAAAGTTTAATAAATTTATTTAAAACAGTTGTTTTGCCAACTCTGGGAGGTGCTGTTAACAAGATTTTGATTGGTTTTTTCATGTTACTTCCATAATGAGCTTTTTTTGTAGTCATCCAGGTTTTCTAGGGCCAGTCCGGTGCCTTTTGCTACGCAAAGATGCGCATCATCAGCAATAGTAACAGCTACGCCGGTCGCTTTTGATATTAGTTTATCAAGGTTTTTCAGCTTTGAGCTCCCTCCCGTCATCACCATACCCCTGTCTATGACATCACTAGAAAGCTCCGGAGGGGTTTTCTCTAAAACGCTTCTAATGGCAAGAATAATTTTTTCCAGCTGTGTTTGCAGTGCCTCCGTAACTTCACTAGAGCTTACAGTAATGGTCTTGGGAAGGCCCTGAAGCATATCTCTTCCTCTTATTTCATACTCTTTTTCTTTCGTCAAAGGAACCGCGCTGCCAATGGCAATTTTTATTTCTTCTGCTGTTTTATCACCTACGGCAAGACCATATTTTTTCCTTATATAGTCTGCAATCGCCTGATCCAGTTTATCCCCGCCAACTCTCACAGAACTGGATGCTACTATTCCACCTAGAGATAGTATAGACACTTCGGTTGTGCCGCCGCCGATATCAACGATTAAGTTGCCGGCAGGGGTATCTATGGGTATTTCAGCGCCAAGAGCGGCCGCTATCGGTTCTGGGATAATATAGGCAGATTTCGCACCAGCTTGCTTTGTGGCGTCTATAACTGCCCTTTTTTCTGTAGATGTGGCTCCGGCAGGTACGCTTATCATAACTTCCGGTCTGAGGATTCTAACTCCGCCGGACACCTTGTTTATAAAGTAGCGTATCATTGACTCTGTTACTCTATAGTCTGCTATCACGCCATCCCGAAGCGGTCTATAGGCGGTAATAGAGTCTGGTGTTCTGCCGACCATTTCCTTTGCCTCTTCACCGACAGCTAAGACTTTATTGTCCTCACTGACAGCAACAACCGATGGTTCGTTAATGACGATTCCCTTTTTGGGAATGTACACTAAAACATTCGCTGTCCCCAAGTCTATTCCTATACGATTTATAAACATTTTTTCCTTTTTTTGTTATTCCTATAAAGATTGAAACTTATATAATTTATTTTTTCCGGGTTCCCGCTCTTGCGGAAATGGCAGTTGTTGGGATTTATAAACAAGTGATTAGCTCCCAACTAAAAGCTGTTAATTTAAAAAAAATGACTAGCTGACTCTCTTTATTTTAGCTCCAAGTCCCTGGAGTTTTTCTACAATATTTTCATATCCCCTATCTATAATCTCAGCATGTGCAATCTCGCTTTTTCCGTTTGCCACTAGCGCCGCAATGATCAGGGTTGCACCGGCTCGGAGGTCAAGTGTTGTAATCTTTTTACCATATAGAGCTGTTGGCCCGATAATAACCGCCCGATGTTGACCAAGGATAGTCGCATTTGCTCCCATTTTTTTCAATTCCTTAATATAGTTAAGCCGTCCTTCATACATTGTTTCGTGAATAAGGGAAGAGCCGTTAGCCTGAGTCATAAGGACTGCAAAAGGCGCCTGCAAATCAGATGGGAAGTGCGGAGAAGGCGCAGTCCAGATATTCACAGATTTGATACCGGGGCTTCTCTTTACAAGTATTGAACTATCCTTTATATCCATTTTAACATTTGCAGCTTCCAATCTTGATATCATAGAACAATCAATTGTATTTGTTTCTATGTTCTCAAGTGTTATCTTACTGCCTGTTGCCGCGGCAGCTATAATGTAGGTTCCGGCTTCTATCTCATCAGCAACAATCTTATGTTTTGCCGGGCTTAACTCTTTGACTCCCTCAATGATAAGATTGTTTGTACCGATACCTGATATTTTTGCTCCCGTCTTATTTAAAAAGTTACATAAATCCTGGACATGGGGCTCGCAAGATGCAAGGTGCAGATTTGTTTTTCCTTTGGCCAAGACAGCTGTCATAATAATATTTTCTGTAGCAGTTACGCTCATTAGCTGCAGAGTTATATCTGTGCCCTCTATTTTAGGAGCAGCTATATAATATAAATCGTCTTTTTCTTTAATGGTTGCCCCGAACTTCTCAAAAGCTTCAAAGTGTGTATCAAGAGGCCTGTTTCCTATAAAACAACCTCCAGGCGCGGGTATTTTTACTTTTCCATTTCTAGAAAGAAGAGGCCCTATGAGGAGAACAGATGCTCTCATATTTCTGACCAAGTTCGGGTCTGGATCGTTGCCGTTAATGTTTTCGTTATTTATCTTTAGCGTATTATCTTTGAAGCTCACCTCTGAGCCGAGACTTTTCAGTATTCCCAAAAGATTATGAATGTCGGTGATGTTTGGTACATTTTCAAGCGTGTTTTTGCCTTTAGTCAAAAGTGTAGCTGCAATGATAGGCAGTGCGGCATTTTTAGAGCCGCTTATTTTAACTTTTCCCGAAAGTCTGGCAGGACCATTTATTATAAGTTTTGGCATATTTTTTATTCTTGTTATTTGAAATACAAAAGCGATTATAGCACAATGGCTTAAAGATTTGAATGATTAATTTGAAATTGAAAACAAGGTGAGTTTGCTGTATAGTATTGATACTGTGATTAAGGTACAACCCAAGAAAATTTACTGGTT
>CAZTWZ010000080.1:0-3776 GCA_964617835.1 uncultured Candidatus Saccharibacteria bacterium
TGTGAATAACTTTATACCTATTAAAAAGTCCAATATGTTATGGACCGTAACAACCGCCTAACACTTTTATGTTATGATATTAATACCTTAAACAAAAAAGAGGGGAAAATCCCTTCTTTTTATTTTCACCTAAAGGAGGTGAGTACATTGGCTGATTCAGATATCCTGTTCGCAGGATATACAATAACAAGAGATGTCATCTTTTTCGGTGGTCTTAGCCACTTCGATGACAAGATAAATGCTTATAATTGTGAGCATCTTGTCAGGGCACTCGAGCTATGTAAACAACTCGTAAGATGCTCCATAAATATTGAAGAGGTGCTAGTTGAACACCACCATCGAAATCAATGGATAACAGATGCTTGCGTAGAGGCAATGACCCAGCTTCCTGAAAAACCATCAATCAGTGATGTTATCATAAAGCTGGAACGGATAGTGGACGAACCAGCAACTATCTCTTCCAAGGAAAAAACCGAATTTAGGGATTTTTTCCACACATTATCAGAAATACTGAAAGAAAAGCTGGGCAAATACTACCGCCCAAACTGCTGCATCAATCTCGGTCTCAGAGGCCCTACTCAGGGGGAAATAGAAAAAATGAGGCTCATGTCTTTGGGATTTTGATGCAACAAATCAGCTTTGCAAGAGGCCCGACACGTTCGGGCCTCTTTACTTTTGTGGGTTTATTATTCTAAATATAATCCAGAATTCAAGTTTTGTTTATATGGATTCCAAATCAAGTTTGGAATGACAAGAGAGGGTAGCATTCCGTACTTTTCTCTTGTCATTCCATACCCTAGCACGAAATCTATATCAAACGGATTCCAAAGTCGAGTTCAGAATGACAGGAAGTAAATTCTTCGCGGATTTTATCCGACAGAGAACATAGATTCTCATCTTCGCAAAAAATAACAAAGATGGACTCAGAATGACAATGCATTATAATAACAAGTATGAACACTATCATTATCGCCATATTAATCTTCCTGGATATTATCCCCGGCAGTGTTCCTTTTGTCTCGGATGTGAAGAAGAGTCTAGGAAATAAAATTGAGGTCGAGGAAAGAACTGGATTCTGGACAAGCCAGAATGACGCCCCCAAAAATGAACCCCTAGTTTTTTCACCTCTGCCAAATAAAACGGATAAATCCTATGAGCTAACCGTAGGCGCAGATACCTATGAAGCTATCGATATGGGAACAGGTGAGATAATGCTCGAAAAAGACAAGAATAAGAAAGTGCAAATTGCAAGCCTTACGAAGTTAATGGCGGCACGGCTACTCCTAAAAGATGGGGATTTAGAAAAGATTGCAATAGTCAACGACCTATCTAAAATGCGTACTAATGACTCTCGTATGTGGCTGGCAGTTGGCGACAAAGTGACTTACAGAACTCTTCTCCATGGAATGCTCATAAATTCTGCCTCCGATGCCGCACTTACTGTCGCTAATAATCTGTATTCCGGCGGGTATGATGAGTTTATAGAAAAAATGAATGAGGAAGCAGACAAGATGAACTTCAGAAACACTCACTTTAATAATCCTGTCGGCTGGGACGATAAAGATAACTATTCCTCGGCAAATGACCTGCAAGTTCTGGCCAGGACTCTGCTTAAAAACGATATTTTTCGAAAAATAGTCGCCACAAATAGCGAGACTGTATATTCCGAGCAGGGAAGACCATACTATCTAACTAATACTAATATATTACTTGATGGCACTACTGTCTTCGGCGTTAAAACCGGCACTACGGCTGGCGCTAGACAATGTTTAATAGCGCTTACAAAAACCGAGGGGCAAGAAGTACTATATATAATTTTAGGCTCCGATAATCGCTTCTCGGAAGCGCAAAACCTTCTCAAATGGACAGATTCAGTGTATAATTGGTAATTATTATTGTCATTCTGAACTAGATTCAGAATCCAGTTTTATTAATATAGATTCCGCATCAAGTGCGGAATGATAAAAGCATTGGACTAATTTAGTGTATAATTGGTAACTGGCTGAACCAGAATACTAAATACAAATAATACTTATGTACGTATTCTAGCCTAGTCCGGAATATATAAATAAAACAGAATTTGTATATTAGTATTATATAAGTAATTGGTCACATTATGTTCAAAGTAGCTCTTATAGGCAAACCAAATGCCGGAAAAAGTACGCTTTTCAATAGATTGATAGGAAAAAGGAAAGCTATTACCACAAACATTCCCGGCACCACACGCGACTGGAACGAAGAAGCCGTGTCTTTTGGCGATTCTAAAATTATTCTTGCTGACACCGCCGGAATAGGGCTAAAAGCGCCGAAAGGGGACACCCTTAAAGAAAAAACCCGCGAGAAACTTCTAAAGAACCTGGAAACTGTTGATCTCTTTGTCTTTGTGGGAGACAGAGAAACAGGCATAACCCGTGAAGATGAAAAAATAGTAAAAGACATCAGAAAATATGGCAAGAAAGTTCTTTTTGCAGTCAATAAGATTGATAACCCAAAAGACGAACCTATTTTAGCAGAGTTCCATAAGCTTGGACTTGGGGAACCGCTGGGAGTGTCAGCAGAGCACAAGAGAAATATCTCTAAATTGATGGAAGAAATCATCATTCGTCATTCTGAGTGGGACAAAGAATCTCGAGATCCTTCGCTATCGCTTAAAGATGACAAAAAAAGCGAAATAAAAGTAGCTATTCTTGGCCGGCCAAATGTGGGTAAATCCTCATTTCTGAATAAGCTCATTAAAGAAGAGAGATTTATTGTGAGCGCTACCCCCGGCACAACCAGAGATGTGAATTCAACATATATAGAGCACGGGGGAAAAGTAATGAATTTTCTGGACACAGCAGGACTAAGGAGAAGGGGGAAAATTGGTAGAGCTCCCGGAAAAAGCAGAGAAGGACTTATAGAAAAGTTTTCCGCCCAAAGAGTGAAGGAAACATTAGACGACTCCGATATAGCCCTTTTGGTTATTGATCCGATAGAACGCATAACCGCACAAGATCTGCATATTGCCGGCTATATAAAAGATGAATGCAAGGGAATAATAATCGTCGTAAATAAATGGGATCTCGCAAAGGACGAGAGGTTAAGTCACGGATTTGACACAGTAGACAAGTTTTCACGACTTGCTAAAAACAGGTTTGACTTTCTTCCCTTTGCACCGATAATATTTGTGTCATCTGAAACAGGGAAAAACATTCCCAAGGTTTTGGACTTAATAATGGAGATTAAAGAAAAAAGAGAACAGAAGATTTCAACCAGCGAACTAAATAAGTTTCTTATGGAAACAATGACACAAAAAAGACCCATCAGTATAGATAAACATCAGGTAAATGTAAAATATGTCACACAAACCGGCATCAATCCTCCAGAGTTTACATTTTTTGCAAACTATCCAGAAAAAGTACATTTCTCATATAGAAGGTTTCTGGAAAACAGGATTCGGGAAAAATGGAACTTCACCGGCACTCCGATAAAAATTATTTTCAAGGCAAAAGGTAATCCCTTACACCTATAAAAATCAAGCTCAAAATTGTGCTCCTCACTCTGTCATTCCGACCGACACTACGCTAGTAGCGAGCAGAGGAATCCCTTTCCCTTCTTTGCTCTCTAGCCTTAAGGGATCTCTCGACTCGACCTTTCGAGTGGTCGTTCGGGATGACAAAAGTGTATGTGAATCAGGCAAAATGTCTTAGGTACGGACATTTGGCGGTTTTTAAATTGTTAGTTTTAATGCTTCATTGGGTGTCTTGCCTTCTAATGCAATGTGCTCTAAATCATTA
>CAZTWZ010000081.1:0-3708 GCA_964617835.1 uncultured Candidatus Saccharibacteria bacterium
ATCTATATAAATAATTTTTCTACTTTTTAGAAAAGTAGAGCAAAATCGCAACTTAGGCGGATTCTCAAAATGTCTCTCAAACCTTATTTCAAGTTTTAAAAATGACAACAAGCCGATTCCGGAAGTCATTTTTTAAAAGTTCAAATCAGTTTTCATTCTTTTTTCGAACCGATAGTTGCATTCCCAAAAATCATGCTAGAGGAAAGAGAAAATGCTTTACACATTATTAAATAATAGTTAAGATTTACCTGGAGGTTTATTTTTATGTCAAAAATAACAATTGATGAAAATCTTTGTACTGGTTGCGGGACATGTGAAAGCATTTGTCCGGAATGTTTCAAAGTAGGCGAGGATTTTAAAGCGCACGCAAAAAAGGATATATGTGAAAGCTGCAACTTGGATGAAGTTGCCGCAGACTGTCCGGTGGGAGCAATAAGCTATGAATGAAAATATAAATCCGGTAGACTCAATGAGCGCTGGTTCACCAGGTGATCCTGCTGGTCCGGCAAGCCCTCAGGGACCAGTAAATCCCGTGAATCCCGGGCCTATATATGACGGAGGAAGCAACAAGAGCAAATTATTTTTTATAATCATTGCTGTCTTGGGATTGCTTTTGCTAGTATCTTTGATTTTTGTGTTTGTCTATGCTGGAAAAGCGAGCAAATCGGAAGAATACTGGAATAGTATTATTGCAGGAGAAAAGCAAGCCAAAGCAGAAGAAGTGCGTGGTGCTTGTGAAATTGAAAAAAAAGATATTCGAGAGAATCCATGGGAAAGCTACACAGCACGTAATGAGTTTGGCGCATTCACTTTCACTATCCCGAGAAACTGGTCAAAGTATGAACGGTTTGATATGAATGACAACGACCCATATCAGCTATACTTTAGCCAAGATGTTGTAAGATACGATTCTAATACAAAAACAATACATTCTCCGCTAGAAGTAGTAGTTAGTAAAAAGCTATATGATGCCGAAATCAAAGATATTCAAAATGTGATTAAGAGAAATAAAAATGCGGGCAAGACCGAAGAAACAGTCAATATCTCAAATTTTGAAGGAACCAAGTTCACCTATATAGATAAAGAACTGGAAAGAAGAGTTGGTGTTATTATCTTGCCATACAGAGACAGGGCGCTCTTTATAAAAACCGATGACTATGACAGGTGGAATGCAGACTACTATGACAAGTTCTATAAGTCATTTGCACTAACACCATAATCTTTAAACTCTAAGAACTAAATCCTAATCTCTAAACAATATCGAATGTTCAAAATTCAAAATATTAAAGAATTTGGCTTTCTAATTTATTTAGGATTTCGATATTCGGATTTAGGATTTTTGTGGCAATTATGCTAGAAAAAGACTTCTTTTTCGGCTATAATGCCAACCTATGGATAAATTTGTATTAAAAAGCAAGCTCAAACTTACCGGTGACCAGCCAAAAGCTACGGGCAAACTTATTAGTGGCCTGGAGAAGGGACTTTCCAAACAGATACTCCTCGGTGTGACCGGTTCGGGTAAAACCTTTACAGCGGCAAATGTCATTCAGGAAATCAATAAGCCAACGCTCGTCATATCGCACAACAAGACCTTGGCAGCCCAGCTGTACAGTGAGTTCAAAGAATTCTTTCCCGATAATGCTGTCCGCTACTTCGTTTCATACTACGATTACTATCAGCCGGAAGCATACATTCCGCGCACTGACACATATATAGAAAAGGATGCCAGTATAAATGAAGAGATAGACCGCCTGCGTAATGCTGCGACAGCTGCGCTTCTCTCACGTCCAGATACACTTATCGTAGCCAGCGTCTCATGTATCTACGGCCTTGGTTCACCGAAGGACTACATAGATATGAAGATAGACTTTGAGGTTGGTAAGAAACAGGACCAGGAGAAAGCGATGAAGCGTCTTTTGGCAGTTCAATATGAGAGAAATGACAAGGCGTTTGAGCGAGGCAAGTTTCGCGTTCGCGGTGATGTTCTCGATATTTACCCGATATATGAGGAAAAAGCTGTGCGAATAGTATTTGACGAGACACAAGTGGAGTCTATTCGTGATTTGAACCCTGTTACAGGTGAACTTGGCAAAAAGCAGAATAAGGTGTCAGTATTTCCGGCGAAGCACTTTGTGACACCGAAGGAGCGTCTTTTGTCGGCTATCCCGGAGATACAGAAAGAACTGGGCAAAAGAGTAAAAGATTTAAGGAAAAAGGATAAGCTGCTTGAGGCCCAGCGACTGGAGCAGCGAACCAAGTTTGATATGGAGATGATAAAAGAGACAGGGTATTGCTCTGGTATAGAGAACTATTCACGCTACCTGGCAGGGAAAAGTCCTGGCGAGCCGCCGGCAACACTTATGGACTTCTTTCCCGATGACTTTCTGATGCTCATCGACGAGTCACATATGACTGTACCGCAAGTCAGGGGCATGTACAACGGTGACCGTTCGCGAAAGGAAACCTTGGTAGAGCACGGATTTCGCCTTCCTTCAGCGCTGGACAATCGTCCGCTTCACTTTAGCGAATTTAAAAAGTTTATGGATAAGACTATATTTATCTCGGCGACACCAGGGGACTGGGAATTTAAAACAGCTAGTGAACACAAAATTGACTCAGCAGATGAATATTATAAAAAGGCACGTGCCTTTTCGTCATCCCGAGCGCAACAACCTCCCATTTTGTCATCCCGAGCGGAACGAAGTGGAGCCGAGGGATCCCTTAAAAAGGATACAGGAAGAAAGGGATTTCTCCACTCGTCACGCTGTGAAATTGGTCGAAATAACAATAATGGTTTCCCTTGGATATCCGAGCAGGTGATACGGCCGACCGGGCTGCTTGATCCCGAGGTAGAGGTGCGGGGCACAAAGTACCAGATAGATGACCTTATCAGTGAGATACAGATTAGAACGAAGAAAAAGCAACGTGTGCTCGTCACAACACTTACCAAGCGCATGGCGGAGGATCTGAGTGAATTTTTAAAGGAGCTGGATATAAAAGTAACTTATATCCATTCTGAAATTAATACTTTGGAACGTCCGGAAATTCTCAGGGACTTAAGAAAGGGTATTTATGATGTAGTGATAGGTGTGAACTTGCTTCGTGAGGGGCTTGATCTTCCTGAAGTGTCTCTTGTTGCCATACTGGATGCTGATAAAGAAGGATTTCTGCGTGGCGAGAATGCGCTTATTCAGACGATAGGTCGTGCAGCGAGGCACTCAGAAGGTAAAGTGATAATGTATGGCGATAAGATGACGCGGTCGATGAAACGGGCAATATCAGAGACAGAGAGAAGGCGTAAGATACAGGAAGAATATAACAAAAAACATAGCATAACGCCAAAGACAATAAAGAAATCCATTCGCGAGGACATAGTTTCAGGCCAGAAAGGCAAGGATAAGGATGAATTTGATATCACTGATGTACCAAAGGATGAACTGGAGCGCATGATCAAAGACCTGCGGAAAAAGATGGATATGGCGTCCAAGAACTTAGAATTTGAACAAGCTGCCCATCTTCGCGATCAGATAAAAGATATTAGAGAAAAGATGGAAGCCAAAAAAATAAAGTAGCATTTCATGTCAACACCGGGTGTCAGTATTAGTTTTAAAATTTATAGATTAGAGTACCCATTCGTAATTAGTGGCACACTAAACCTGCAAAAGTTCAGAAACATATTGGACTCTGGCAAGGAGTCTTAACATGAAA
>CAZTWZ010000082.1:0-3665 GCA_964617835.1 uncultured Candidatus Saccharibacteria bacterium
TTTTTTAAAACAATTGGGCGATAGCCCAGAAAAGAAAAGGAATATTTCAGCTAACTGGTTTTTATCCGAACTTTGCTCCTATATCATAACAATAATTTGTATGTTTACAAACCTTGATATAGCAGATGATTCATTTTAGCCTCATTTTTGCTTTTAGAGAAAGGTGTATGCTCTCCGCTCTTTTTCTCCATATATTAATAGTTATTTAATAGCTGTACTGGTTTTGGAATTAGATAATACTTTGCGCGTCTGTACACTTGCACCTCCTTTCTTCGCTCTAGTGTACTTGATTTGACTAGTTAGCGTCCAAGAGGTTTCTCATCCTGAATAGCGCTAAATAACAAGAAGCCGAGTGGTTGAACCTTCTAGAAGATCCTCGCACCCGACTTCGACCTCTCTACTAGAATCGGATGCCTAATTTTGGGCGGCTTCCGAAAAAGAGAGACCTCTCCTTTGCATCGAGTAGTGAAAATCGGATAGGGCTTGAACTATAGGCAGCGAATCTCGGCTTCTTTTTGTTCACCGAAACGAACCGCCCGGGTAAAGTCCTAACCATGGTATCTTCATTTCTCTGCTCTAGCCGGGAGAGTAAATTTCTCCTTATCCATTATTACCTTTGCTACTAACAGCAGAAGAAATCATCCCTCCAGACTTATGTTTATATATTATGAAAAAAAATCAAATTTCACAACCCCAATTATCTAGTCAGCTGATTGCCCAATCTCTAGCTTACGGTTGTACGGTAACCGTTATAGTGCTTGATTTAGTAGTTTTGCCTTTAGTATCTTTAACGGTTGCGTATATGGTATGTTCACCTAAACTCAATGTAACCACAGCAGTATATCCATTGCCGTTTAGCATTTTTGTTGCCTGATAGCTTGTGCCTCCATCAACGGTGACTGTAACGTTATCTATGCCGGCGGCAGCTTCAACATTCATATTTATTGTAAGCGGGCTCTCTACATTATCACTATCTGCGGGAGAGGTAATGCTTATGGTTGGGGCAGGTTTATTGATGTCATCACAGTTATCAGTTTCAGTCGGGATAGAGGAGCTATCTGTGATATAACCATTTGCCTTTGCCCAAGCATCTATCGGGGCAAACCACCTGGAGTAAGCAGGATCTTTTGGTGATATCTCGGCTGTAAGTGTATTTTTTGTAACTGTAGTTATCTCTGCCGGCGGACAGCTGTCGTTTACCAGCTTTCCTGTTGCCGGGTTTACTTTATATTCACTGCTTTCACCCGCATAAGGCACCTTGTACCAGCTGGGGAATATGTCTGTAGTGGTTTTTTTAGATGAAGAAGTCGGTTTTTTACCTGTTATAGAGTCAAGAGTTACAGTTTTTATACCTGATGGCCTTCCAAAATGTTCTGCTTTTGTTCCTGCAAGAGCTTTATTCATAAATTCATTCCAGATAGGCGCTGCGACGGCAAACCCTCCCGAGCCTCTGGACATAGGTGTTCCGTCGTTGTTTCCTGCCCAAACTCCCGCTACAAGCGAGGGAGTATAACCCATGGTCCAGGCATCCTTATAGCTGTCTGTGGTTCCGGTTTTAGCGGCAGCGGGCCGTCTGCCAAGAGAAAGGTCGCTATTTCTGCCAAAGATATAAGTGCGTGATGCATCATCAGACAAAATATTACTAATTAAATAAGCTATTTGAGGGTCTAACACTCTTTTACCGCTATTATCTTTATATTCTTCCAAGGTTTTGCCTTTATTATCCTCAATCTTCATAAATACTGTCGTATCTTTCTTGACCCCTCCATTTGCAAAAACACCATAGGCGCCGGTGTGATCCAGAAGCTTCACTTCTCCCGCGCCAAGGACTAGTGACAATCCATAATCTGCGGAATCATTCAGAGTCGTTATACCCATATCGCGAGCTGTTGCGATAGTGTTTTTTACACCTGCCATATATAGAACTTTTACGGCGGGTACATTTCTGGAGCCTTGAAGCGCCCTTCTTATAGACATAGGGCCCATAAAGCCGCCTTCATAGTTGTTTGGAGAATAGCCACCTCCAAAGTCTGTTTTTAAGTCGTAAACCGTACTGCCGGCGCCCCAGCCATTCTTTTTAAACAGTGTTGCGTAAGCGTAGGGTTTAAAGGATGAGCCCGGCTGGCGGTTCATAATAGCAACATTCACATTTCCGTCTATATCTTTATTGAAGAAGTCGCGGCTTCCAACCATTGCCAGTACCTGCCCTGTTTTGGGATCCATAGCTACAAGCGACGCATTTGATGCATTATATCTGGTGGTATTTTTCTCGCCATATTTTTTAACCGCCGCTTCTGCTATTTCCTGTTTTTCCAGATCTAGAGTGGTGTAGACTTTGAGCCCCCCGGTGTTGACGGTGTTTTCGCCGTACTTCTCAATTAGCTGTTCTTTGACATACATTACAAAATGCGGAGCGGTAATATTGCCATAAACATTGTTACTAAATGCGATAGGCCTTTTTTTCGCTGCTTCTGCCTCTTCTTTTGAGATGTATTTCTGTTTTGCCATAAGATCAAGAACCAAATTTTTTCTTTCTATGAGCTCATCTTTATGCTGTCCATAGGGGGAGTAGTAGGTTGGAGCGTTTGGAAGAGCAGCGAGAATTGCCGACTCTTCCAGGGTCAGGTCCTTGGCGTCTTTATTAAAATACGTCTTTGCGGCGACTTGTATGCCGTAAGCATTGGAACCATACGGTATTTCGTTCAAATACATTTTCAGGATGTCTTCCTTGGAATACATTTGTTCTATCATTATGGCAAGCATGAACTCTTTAATTTTTCTGGAGTAAGACTTCTCGCTTGATAGAAGAGCATTTTTTATATACTGCTGAGTTATAGTGCTTCCGCCCTGGCTTTTGTCATTATGGAGAATGTTGAATATAAAACTTCCAAAAATTCTCTTCACATCAAAACCGTGATGTTTGTAGAAGTTTTTATCTTCTATTGCTACGGTCGCGTCTTTTACGTTTTGTGGCATCTCATCCCAGTCAACAAGTATTCTGTTTTCATTTCCATGAACTTCGTAAAGAAGCTTTCCATTGCGATCAAATATCTGAGTTGATTGTTCTGAGAGTTTACTGTTTATCTTTGATGGAGAAGGGAGGTCCTTTGCATACCACGCAAAAAGGAGAATAATAAATCCAAAAAATATTCCTGCTCCAATACCAATCTTTTTCCATCCTTCTTTGGTGGTGAAAAGATCATGCAAGAATTTCTCTGAGCCTGCTATAAGGCCATATTTCTTGAAGGGATTTATTTTTTTTGAACTACCTCTTTTACTGCGAGAAAATCTGCTGACCGACCTTCTTCTTTTGGCATATCTTCTTTTAGCCATAATTGATTAAATCCTAAATTCTAATATCGAAATCCGAAACAAATTTTAATGTTCGAATCTCAAAAAATAATTTTAAATTTTTATATGTCATTTTGAGATTTGATTTTTGAATTTTACATTTAAGCGAATGCATTTGAATTATAGCAGAAAGGGAAGTATAATTGAACAAGTTTTTCAACTGCTAATTACAAATAGAAAGACAAATCTACGAATTACTAATAAGCATTATAATTATTGTCATTCTGAGCGTGAGCAAAGAATCCCTAGATCCTTCTGCAAGAATCTCAAAAGCAATATAGATTAAGGAGTGAAATGTCGAAAGAAAAAGAAAT
>CAZTWZ010000083.1:0-3663 GCA_964617835.1 uncultured Candidatus Saccharibacteria bacterium
AGGTCCTAAGGGGGAGCTTGAATTTACCAAAAATAAGAAAATAGATGTCAAGGTGACTGATGGCAGTGTTGTGGTATCAATAAAAAATGAGGTATCTGACTTGGGCACTTTGTGGGGGTTAACAAGAACATTGGTAAATAATATGATAGTTGGTGTTAGCAAGGGGTTTGAAAAGAAGCTTGAATTTAAGGGAACAGGATATAGGGCTCAAACAGATGGAGGAAAATTAGTTTTGAATATGGGATATAACAGACCCGTTGAAATGAGTATCCCTAAAGGCCTCGAAATAAAGGTTCAAAAAAATACAATAAGTATTTTAGGCAGTGATAAGCAAAAAGTCGGTCAGTTTGCCGCAGAAATAAGGAATGTCAGGAAACCGGAACCGTATAAAGGCAAGGGGATAAGATATTCTGACGAGGTTATAAGAAGGAAGGCCGGCAAAACAGCCGCTAAATAAATAGATAAGTATTAGCAAAATAGCAAATTAGGAAAAATAAATGGCAAAAGTTAAAAAGATACAAAATAAAAAATCGAGACAGAGGCGCATAAGAACCAAAGTTTCCGGTTCAGGGCAGCGACCCAGGCTTTCAATTTTTTGTTCTAATAAACATATATTTGCCCAGCTGATTGATGATAGTACCGGTAAAACAATCGTTTCAGCAAGTGACTATGAAAAAGGTTCAAAGGGCATTAATGGTGCAAAAACTAAAGTTTCAAAGGATGTCGGAGCAAAAATAGCATTAAGGGCAAAAGAAAAGAAAATAAAAAAAGTGGTTTTTGATCGTGGAGGAAAGCTTTATCATGGAAAGGTAAAAGCTGTGGCTGACGGAGCAAGAGAAGGCGGTTTAGAATTTTAAAATAGAAAATTAATTTTAGGATAAAAAAATAAAATGGCACAGAGGAAAAGAACATTTAAAAGAGAACCAAAAGAGTTTGACGAAAGAGTCGTCCAGATTGATCGTGTAACAAGAGTTGTAAAAGGCGGTCGCAGACTTAGGTTTCGTGCGACTGTAGTTATCGGTGATAAAAAAGGAAGAGTCGGAGTAGGGGTTGCCAAGGGTTCGCAGGTAGTTTTGGCAATAAACAAAGCCATAGCTCAGGCAAAGAAAAATCTAGTCCACATAAACTTGTATGAAACAACTATTCCTCATGAGGTTGAGTATGTTTATTGTGGCGCAAGGGTATTTTTGAAGCCAGCCAGCCCGGGAACAGGAGTTATAGCTGGCGGCGCGGTAAGAGCTGTAGTTGAAGTTGTAGGGGTCAAAGATATTCTATCTAAAATGATAGGATCATCAAACAAGATTAATAATGTTCATGCCACTTTTGAAGCGCTGAAAAGCCTATCAGAGAGAAAGGGCGCTAAAAAGAAAGGAATTAAAGAAAACAAGAAAAAGACAGAAGAAAAAGAAACGGCTAAAACAAAAAAACCAAAGCTCACAAACATTAAAAAGGAAAGCGCTAAAAAGGATAAGAAAGAGAAGGAACAGATATGAGCTTAAATGAATTAATCTCAATAAAAAGCAAGAACAGAAAAAGAATTGGCAGAGGTATAGGCAGCGGGAAAGGAAAAACCTCTGGTCGCGGAATGAAGGGGCAGAACTCCAGATCCGGCGGCGGCGTTCGTATTGGTTTTGAAGGCGGACAGATGCCGCTTACTCAAAGGGTGCCGAAACTAAAAGGATTCAAGTCAAAAAGAGCGAAAAATCAAGTTATAAGCCTTGATGATTTAAATACTTTCACAGGAAAAGTTAATAAAGAAAAACTATACGAAAAGGGTTTGATTGCAAGTATTAAATTACCGGTAAAGATATTGGCGAATGGCAAGATAGAAAGGGCAGTAGAAGTAGAAGTAGAATATACCTCGAAATTAGCCGAAAAGGAAATTATAAAAAAAGGCGGCAAGGTGAGTAGATTGGTAAAACGCCAATCAACTGAAAAACAAAATAACAAAAAAACTGAATAACAATAGTTGTTAGTATAGATTAGTCAATTTGTAGATTCGTTTTAGATTAGTAATTAGCAAAGCACTACTATGGAATATTTAAAGAAAGTATTAAAGAATAAGGAACTTATAAAAAAGATTCTCTTTGTTCTCTTTATTTTAATTATTTTCCGGATATTATCTCACATACCTATACCAGGCCCTTCACAAGAAAACTTAAAAACTTTTTTTGATAATATATTTTCCCAAAACAGTATTTTGCCATATTTCGATATTTTTTCTGGCGGCGGGATGTCTAGATTTTCTGTTGTGCTCATGGGTTTGGGCCCATACATTACAGCATCTATTATGGTTCAGCTTTTAACTATTGTTGTCCCTAAGTTTGAAGAGATGAATAAGGACTCTGAAGATAGAAAGAAAATGAACCAATACACAAGATATTTAACGGTGCCGCTTTGTTTCATTGAAGGATTTGGAATGATTAAACTGCTTGAAACCCTAGGATCTAGTTCTGGGGTAAGCCTCATAGGTGATGCAGGTATTTTCCAATGGTTTGTAATGCTTTTATCTATTACTGCGGGTACTGTATTTTTGATGTGGCTTGGCGAACTTATTACTGAGAAGGGAATAGGCAATGGTATTTCTATAATAATTTTCGCCGGTATTGTGACAAGGCTACCACAGTTTATCGGACAGACTATTGGTAAGGTCTTTGGCGGAGAACAGATTGATACACAGGCGCTTTTAAACTTTGGCGGTGTTACAGTGCTGGCGCTAGCAATGATTGCGCTCATAGTTTTTATAACAGAAGCCAAGAGAAAAGTACCTATTTCTTATGCTAAAAGGATGAGGGGCTCAAAACTTTATGGCGGTATTGATACATACCTGCCACTAAGACTAAATATGGCAGGAGTAATACCGATAATTTTTGCCGGCGCCTTTATGAATATACCGAAAGTCATAGGGTTTCTGTCAAATGCTAAAACAGCGTGGATTAAAAACACAGCCGATTTTATACAAACAATTTTTGGCAATGCAACTCCCGGATATGCTATATTCTATTTTGTTTTAGTTTTCTCATTTACATTCTTCTCAACATTTCTTTATTTTAAGCCAAAGGATGTGGCTGAAAACTTGCAGAAGCAGGGTGGTTTTATACCGGGAATAAGGCCGGGTACGCAGACAGAGAAATATCTGAGCTACCTCATTATGAGAATTACACTTTGGGGCGCTATATTCCTTAGCTTTATAGCAGTTTTTCCATTTATTATGCAGATATTTACGAATACACAGAATTTTGCTATTGGAGGTACAGGAGTATTGATAGTAGTTAGCGTTGCTATTGAGGTAATAAATCAGCTGAAAGCACAGGTGATCACCAGGAGCTATGAGGAAATAATTTAAAAAAGTATTGTAAAAAATAAGATTTTCCAGTATAATATAAGCTAACGCAAGAAAATCAGACGAAGGGAAAAATGAGCGATACAAAGGAAGTAATTGAAGTAGAAGGAACCGTCCTTGAAACTCTTCCGAATGCGATGTTTAGAGTAGAGTTAGAGAACGGGCATATTATTTTGGCGCATATTTCCGGCAAAATGAGGATGCATTATATAAAAATTTTGCCTGGTGATATGGTAACAGTTGAAATGACACCTTATGATTTGACAAAGGGCAGGATTACATATCGCCACAAAGGAAAACCCAAAAGACAAGAGGAGCCG
>CAZTWZ010000084.1:0-3648 GCA_964617835.1 uncultured Candidatus Saccharibacteria bacterium
TTTTTTGACTGATGATAAAAAAACGTTTGTTCAGTTGGGTACTCGTATTTTATCTGTAAACCAGTTACAGCCATATACCTCTTGGGAAGAGTTCAAACCGAAAATTAAAAAAGCTTTTATCGCCTTAACAGAGATCATTGAAATAAATAATATAGAAAGAATTGGATTACGATATGTAAATAGAATTGACATTCCTATTCCAAAGTCAGGCAAGATAGACATGGAAGAATATTTTGATTTCAGCCCCCATGTTGGTAAAAATCTTCCGCAAGACTACCAAAAGTTTATTGTTGGTGCTCAATTCCCTTTTAAAGGAAGAGAGGATATTTGTAAGGTGCTACTAACAGACACTGTTCCCAATAAGCCTGAAAGCGCCTCTTTTATTTTAGACTTGGATTATTTTTTTGCTAAACCGCAAACTGTTTCAAAA
The DNA here is from genome assembly GCA_964617835.1 of uncultured Candidatus Saccharibacteria bacterium. Taxonomy (GTDB): domain Bacteria; phylum Patescibacteriota; class CPR2; order UBA1875; family JAJYID01; genus CAZTWZ01. The sequence goes on from CAZTWZ010000084.1 coordinate 431, forward strand.
GATACGGCATTGGAGTGGGTGGAGAGCGCACACAACAATCTGGAAGGTGTTTTCGAGGGGTGTATAACTGATAGATTGAGGCGGCTTTTCAAGGAGGTCGATTAAGTGTCAACTGCTGAAGCACCTGGGTATTGGGGACAGCCACTAAGCAAAGTGCTTTTTCTGGAGAGTTACAGACCAGAGTGGACTCAGACTATTACACCGGTTTCCTCATTGCAAAATGAAAACTTAGAGAACGAGTTTGCTGAACGTGCTAGGCCTCAGAGCGACACGGATGTCACTGTTCATATAGAAGCGGCTTTAAACGATTTACAGGGAATTGAAGTTGATGTTCCTCAATCAGAAAAAGTGCGTGATTATTTGCTCAGATATTTTGATCTTACAAGTTTGATACCACTTGTTTGTAGTATGGCAAGAAAAAAATTTGCTTTAGAGGCCTATTTATCTTTGGAGCTTTATCGTGATCCAGAGATTGAAGATGAATATCTTGTGCTGTACGTTCGACAGGAGAATTATGATGAGCGGATTATGGACAAGATTGAAGATGTATGTGATGAATATGAAGTGATGCTCTCAGGAAAATCGGGTTGGCTTCTTGTGACAACGGATTTTAGCCCACCACATGAAAGTATAATATGCCCTTTAATTGGAAAGAATATCTTAAATTAGCTCAATTCCTTCAAGGCTGTAGTGAGGATAGTTTTACACAAGAGGCCGCATTTCGATGTGCGGTGAGCAGGGCGTACTTTGCAGCTTTTTGCCACGCTCGTAACTTTGCACGTGATAAACAACATTACGAAGTTTCAGATGATTTAGGAGACCATGGTAGACTTAAACGACATTTTGTTAATACAGGAAAGCGACCTATCGCCACTATACTAGATCAGTTAAGAGGTTGGAGGAATGATTGCGATTACCAAGATGAAGTGCCTGGTCTTGAAGCAATGCTACAAAGCGCACTAAAGAAATCAGAAGAGATTTTTATAAAAATTCATTATGTGTCGTAAAATATGGATGTTTAAGTTGCAGTCACAATAATCCCCAGCCAGTGTACCCACCTACCCACCTACCCACCCGCCTCCCATTTGTGATATCCTTTGCCAATAAATAAATCATCCCATGAAGACAGGCTGGCAAAGAACCCGTGAAAGCGCGCCAGCCAAAAGAACTCTTTTGTGCCCTCTCGGCATATTTGAAGAAGCGCCATGGCCAGAAGGTCTACAAGGTGGCCCTTGACGCGGGCCTCACCTACCCGAACCGTCACGGCTCTATCGCACGCGGCGGGTGTTTGCACTACAACCCCGATTCCCTTAAACCAAAAGACTCGGTTAGCGTTACGGACATCCGCGACCAGCTTTCTGACGCATGAGGGTTCGCCATACCGCCGGAAAATTTATCGCATACTTTCATTCCAATAACAGCACCTACGCTCCGGTTGATGTCCTTGAAAAGATTTACGCCGCCGGCCCGACTGCCATGACGGGCCCGTCCTTGACCTCCACTCAAATATAGCGAAGTCCAAAAAAATCTAGATCGAGCTTGGCCTTCAATCCGCTAATAATAAACCCCTTGAAGAGATGAACCGCGGCCACAGGGTCAAGGATTTTGCCAGGGCGATGCGAAAGTGCAACGAGCGGTGCATAAAGGTCTGCGCCCATGTCATACTTGGGCTACCCGGTGAGACCGAGGCCGATACGCGGAGAACAATGGAATTTCTCTCCGGCCTGAATGTCTGGGGAATAAAATTTCATCAACTCCATATAATGACAGACACGCCCCTCTTTGTGGAATATAAGAAGGGCCTTGTAAAGACCTTTACCCTTGAAGAGTATACGTGGCTCGTGATAAGATATCTGAAACCCTGTCGCCTGATGTGGTGGTGCACAGGCTCTTGGCCGACACTCCCGATGCCTTTCTTGTGGCCCCGCAGTGGGGCCTTATAAGTTTATGATACTTGATAGGATTACACGGGGCATAGCCTATAAAAGGTGAGTTCATAACCCTGTAAACGTCCTATGATAAACTTGTAGCATCTAGGACTAAAGAGAATAATAATGAACCAATGTTAGGATGGGAAGATGTTTTCAAGATTGTTGCCGCGTTTCTCGCTTCTCTTGGCGGTGGTGTAGTGCTAATTGGTGCAGTAGTGCATAAGGTTGGCGACGTGTGGGCTAAGCGCTTAATACAAACACATAAGAAAGCGCTAGATGAGGAATTGGAGAGTTATAAAGTAAAATTAAAAAAATCTGAGTTCATATTTCAAAAAGAGTTTGAGGCTACAAGTGAACTGATAAGTTTGAGGAGCAGTATTTATCCCACTATTCTTCACCCTGATATGGACTGGGAAGAAGCTTGTGATTCTATCGCCCAAAACTTTTCCAAGATAGCAGTTAAGTTAAAAGGGTATTTATCAAAACATGGTGCAATTCTGACTGAAGATGTTATTAACTTGATCAGCTCATGTCAGGCCATTGCTGCAAGAAATAAATTTCATAAAACACCAGAGATATCCAGGGAAGCAAATATGGCAGCTAATGAATTAACAGAAAAGCTTGAAAAGGCCGTAATCCTTATGCGAAAGCAAGTTCTTTCACAATCAAAAACCTAGTTTTGTAAGGTGGGCTCTGCCCACCATAAATAACCTTCAGTAGATTTTATCGGCCACCTCGAAAGAGTTCTAAGTTCTGGGGATGCCATACTTAATTATTCAGAGGTCCTTTTGAACCGTATGCCTGTAAGCGTCAAAATAGATGTTTGCGTTAATCTTATATCTTGACAAGTCTTGGAATTGAAATAACCTCTTGAAAATATTAATAAAATGGAGGCTGAAATATGTTTTTCAATCCTGATAGGCCTTTGACCTTCCCTGCCTCAAAATGTAAAAATCCAAGCCTTAAAAGAGAAATAGTCAGGATCATCGACAATCGTAGAAGGATGATTATGGCCGTTTGTCCGGACAGAGAAGACCAACTCGGAGAATCGCCATGCACCTGTGCGGCAGGCTTATTAAAATACGGAAAATAAAAAGAAGAAGGGCTACCCCCTGCTTAAATTTTCACCTATATAGCGTACCAGGTTCGCTATGCGCTTAGGCCCCCACTGTAACCAACCCCTTCCCCTTTACCGAGACCAACAAGACACCTTCTTTCCTTGCCTTCTTTTTTAGCGTGTCCGTGAAGCCTGACCTTGAAAAGAGCATATAGTGCTCCTTCCTTTTT
>CAZTWZ010000085.1:0-3484 GCA_964617835.1 uncultured Candidatus Saccharibacteria bacterium
ATGTTAAGACTCCTTGCCAGAGTCCAATATGTTTCTGAACTTTTGCAGAAGTAGATATAGTTCATTTTTTATATTATAATAAGCAATATGAAAAAACTATCTACTGAAAAACTAGCAAGGAGGTGTGCGAAACACCCCCTATATACTATTTATATATGGGTCTTGGTGCTTGGAGTTTCCTTGTTTTTTATATTGCCTGCCTTTATGAATTATCTGGATAATGCCCTGACTACAGAATTCAAATTCACAACAGAGCTTGAATCAGAAAAAGCCGAAACACTTCTAGAGGAAAGACTGACCGGTCCTCAAAAAGTAAAAGAAATAGTGATAGTAAAGTCTGAAAATAAAAAAGTGGATGATCCTGAATTTAAAAGTTTCGTAGAGACTCTTCATAAAGATATTTTGGATTTGGGAGGGGATATAGTAACAAAGGGAGTGAACTATTATATATATCCAGACGAATCCCTTGTCTCAAAGGATAGACACATCACTATAATGCCATATGAGATGGCGGGGACACGCGATGATGCCAATAAAAATATAGATAAAGTACTGGAAGTAACGGGCAATGCAAACGGAGATGGCTTTGAAGTGATGGTTACCGGTACTGCAAGCCTAAATAAGGATTCAAACAAAGCATCAGAAGACACTCTCCGGAAAGCGGAGATGACGGGTATTCCCGTAGCTTTTTTAATACTTTTAATAGTCTTTGGGACCGTCATTTCTGCGCTTATTCCTCTTCTTATTGCCGGAGTAGCAATACTTTCGGCCATAGGAGCTTCATCGGTGGTTGGGCAGTTTTATCTTCTTTCTTTTTTCGTTGTCAATATGATTACAATGATGGGACTGGCAGTGGGGATAGACTACTCTCTGTTTGTAGTGTCTCGCTTTAGGGAGGAAAAAAGGAAGGGTCTTAGCAAGGAAGCTGCTATAGCAAAAGCCGGAGCGACCGCTTCAAACGCAGTACTTTTTTCCGGACTGACAGTCATCTTTGCTCTCGTCGGTCTTTTGATAGTTCCTATGAATCTATTTCAGTCTCTAGCTCTCGGGGCTATATTTGTTGTGATATTCGCGATTTTTGCAACGCTCACTCTTCTTCCCGCGATACTTAGTCTTCTAGACGGGAAGATAGATGCTTTAAAGATTCCCTTTATACATAAAAAAACTCAAGAAGGGGGTAGGTTTTGGGAGAAAGTATCTAAAACCGTTATGAAGCATCCCGTTATAAGTCTGATCTTAACGGGCGGACTGCTTATACTTCTTGCTATTCCCGCTCTTGGTTTTAAAACAGGAACTTCGGGTATAGAGGCCTTTCCCGAAGATCTGCCATCCATAAAAGCATTTAAAATGCTGGATGAACATTTCCCGTTTGGCCTGACTTCACCTGTCCTTATAGTTATAGACGGAGATGTTAAGTCGGATGAAGTCAAAAATGGAATAGAAAATCTAAAAGAATCTCTGCTTAATGACCCTAAATCATTTGGTACCCCGACGTATGAGGAAAATTCCGAGGGTGATCTGGCTCTTCTTTCTGTCCCGATACCGCACGATCCGGCATCTGAAGATGCAATAAATAAAATAAAGGAACTTAGAGGTAAGTATATTCCGGATAATTTCCACGATATAGATGCAGATGTCTATGTAGGAGGAGAATCGGCCGGTAATCTGGATTATTTTGACTTGACAGATAAATACAGGCCTATTGTATTTACTCTAGTTCTTGCGATGAGCTTTATACTTCTCAACCCTGGTATTTCGCTCTATCGTGGTACCGCTCAAGGCAATACTTTTAAATCTTTTATCCGTATTTGCCACTTACGGAATACTTATCCTGGTTTTTGTTGAAGGATATGGGGCAGATTTCTTTGGATTCACTCAAGTGAAGGCCATAGATGCCTGGATACCGCTGTTTCTCTTTGCTATACTTTTTGGTCTCTCTATGGACTATCACGTATTTCTACTAAGCCGCATCAGGGAAAGATTCTTAAAAACAGGAGATAATACGGAGTCGGTCGCATACGGTGTCCGTACCACAGGCAGTATTATTACCGGCGCCGCGCTTATAATGGTTGCTATATTCGGCGGATTTGCCGCGGGAGGTATAGTGATGTTCCAGCAAATGGGATTTGGTCTGGCAGTCGCAGTGCTTCTGGATGCTGCTATTATCCGTTCAGTGCTTGTCCCTGCCAGTATGAAACTTCTAGGCAAATGGAACTGGTATTTCCCAAAGTGGCTTGAATGGCTTCCGGAGATAAATGTTGAAGAAAAAAAGGAATAAGATATAATAGCAATATAAGCATTAAAAATAAAAAGGAGATAGTATTATGGGTACTTTATTATATATTCTAATTCCTGTTTTTATAGTTCTTGCGATAAGTATAAAACAGGTTAATCAATATCAGCGCGGTGTTAAGTTTATGCTTGGAAAGTATACAGGAATTATGAATCCTGGCTGGAGGCTGGTGTTTCCGATAATCCAATCTTATAGAAAGGTGGATATGCGAGTAAAGGCAGTAGATGTTCCTGACCAGGAGGCAATAACCAAGGACAATATATCAACAAAGATTAATGCAGTAATATATTATAAAGTAGTTCATGCAGATAAAGCGGTACTTGAAGTGGAAGATTTCTTTTTTGCCGTATCACAGCTAGCCCAAACTACTATGAGAAATACGGTAGGTGAAGTTACTCTTGATGATCTTTTGTCTGAAAGAGATACAATATCAAAGAGTATCCAGGTAATAGTTGATAAGGCCACCGATCCCTGGGGTGTGAAAATAGAAAATGTTGAGCTGAAAGACATATCTCTTCCTGAGGAGATGAAAAGGGTTATAGCAAAACAGGCAGAAGCGGAAAGAGAGAAAAGGGCAGTAATAACAAAAGCAGAAGGTGAAGTTATAGCGGCGGATAATCTCTCGGCAGCAGCCAGTAAGCTATCAAAAGTACCGGGCGCCCTTCACTTAAGAACACTAAATACACTAAATGATCTAAGTTCGGACCAGTCAAATACTGTTATATTCGGACTGCCTATGGAGTTTCTAAAGGCGGTGGATGGCTTTACAGATATAAAAAATAGCATTAAGAAGTAAAAGCGCTTAAAGTCCTAATACCAATATATTATTGCAAGGAGACATATTCTTTGCTATACTATTTTAGCCCGTCGAAAGCCGGGTAAACTAATAAAAGTTATATAAAAAACACACGCTTTTTGATGCTTTAATTCCTCCCTGAAAAGGGCTTTAAGGCAAAAGATGGAAGCGGAGGTAAGTCCGACGCTGCGGTCGGACCAAGAAGGAGAAAACATGGCAGAGCCAACAATGCAAGAATTATTTGAAGCGGGAGCACATTTTGGACACCAGACACAAAGGTGGAATCCGAAGATGGCTCCTTATATATTTACGGCAAAAAACAAGGTTCACATTATAGACCTGGCTTGTACAGTTAAAAAAATGGAAGAGGCAAAAAAATTTGTAGAATCTATAGT